>NZ_RJPI01000005.1:0-151151 GCF_003943385.1 Streptococcus oralis | reverse complement strand
TCTCTGACTATTATTTATAAAATCCACTAACATTGGATACATCNTTTTTTCATCTAGTTTAAATATCTGTATGGACAGTTTCTTACTATTTGTAGATTTATTTTTTAATTTACTTTTTTTGAGCAAATCTTTTATAGAAAAAGGAGGCAATGATTTATAATAGATTTCTCGTAAGTCATTATTCTCACTCAACCAAACTACAAATAAAACTACGCCGCCATTTGATTTATATAATTCTAAATCTCTAGCATCTAATGGAAAGGATTTTAACACATCTTTTTTCTGTCTAGTGGTTTTAATCTGAACAGGTACTTTACCTAATATTTCGTCTTTCTTCTCACTCGATGATTTAAGAACATGAATTTCTCCATCCCACACTGGAGTTTTATCATTTCTATCAAAATAAGATTGAAGTAACTCATGCTTATCTATAAATGTCGACAGATATGAAACACCTAATGTCTCAATTTTTTTATTATTTGCCAAATCCGCACCTCGAAAAATAGCTCTATATACTTTATATTATAACATTAACAAAGAAAAACTTATATACTATAATTACAACTATTTAACTTAAACTGAATATTATAAACTTAAAAAATACTGTTCATTAATAATTACAAAATAAATAGACCAGTTTCCTGATCTACTTTATTCTATATTCATTGACTTTTGGTCACACTTTGGTCAAAAATTCCAAAAATACTAACTTATTTAAAAAAACTAACTTGTGATGATTGCCTATAAACAAACACTTTGAATTTTCTTTTTTTTCTTTACATTTCTAAAAATGCCCCCTGCAGGAATCGAACCTGCAACTACTCCTTAGGAGGGAGTTGTTATATCCATTGAACTAAGGGAGCTAGAGAAAAACTCTGCTAGGTAAGCAGAGTTTTTTAGTCGAATTAACGACGGATTTCTTTGATACGAGCTGCCTTACCTTGAAGTGCACGCAAGTAGTACAATTTCGCACGACGTACTTTACCGTAACGAACAACTTCGATCTTTTCAACACGTGGAGTGTGGATTGGGAAGATACGCTCAACACCTACACCGTTAGAGATTTTACGAACTGTGTAGTTTTCTGAGATGCCAGCACCTTTACGTGCGATAACAACACCTTCAAAAATCTGGATACGTTCACGGTTACCTTCGACAACTTTCGCATGTACACGAACAGTGTCACCAGGACGGAATGATGGGATATCTGTACGAAGTTGACCTTCAGTCAAGCTTTGGATTAATGGATTCATTTTATTCTCCTATCTTTGTCAATCTTGAGGAACCTTCCTCAGCGGATAAACTGTATTTTTGTGCGTCCATTACACACAAGATACAGTTTACCAAATTTCCACATAAAAGTAAAGAAATTTATAGCAGAATTCCTAAAAAAATCGCTAGAAAACCACCTATGTAGGTTAAGACTAAATAGCTATAAAATACCTTCTTGTCACTAAGTAGTCTTTGCAGCTCATCATTCAAGGTTGAAAAGGTCGTCAACCCACCACAGAAACCTGTCGCTAGGATAGCATAGACTTCCTTGGACTCCACATGGTTGTAGAGCAAGCCAATCAAAAAACAACCGAGAAGATTGGCTATGAGAGTTCCTAGGGGCAATTTCGAGGATTGATTATAGCGAGAAAAGAAATAACGCACCAGTGCTCCGAACCCGCAGGCGATTGCAAGATAGATGATTACCATTTCTTCCTCCCTAGAATATAAGCCAATAGCAGACCTCCTCCAATACTCAAAAGCAGATAGCTAATTAAGCTAAGATAACGCCCGGTATCGAGCAATTTCACGGCATCAAGCATTAGACTAGAAAAGGTTGTCAGGCCACCACAAAATCCTGTCCCAAGCGCCAAAACCAAGCCCTTGCTGGTTCCCTTATAGGCCAGATAGCCTTTTACCAGATAGACCAGGTAGAAAATACCCAGATAGTTGACAAGGAGGGTACCCCAAGGAAAGTCTGGACTAGCTGGTAACCAAGTGGAAACCAGATAGCGGACAAGACCTCCCAACATAGCAGCCAGAAAAATCCCTAGCGGATAAAATTGTTCTTTTTTCATTTGATGTTTTGATCCTGATAATCACGCGAACGTTTGAGAATGTCTGAAAAAGTCTCAACAATGGTCTCCTGATAGCGCTTATCTTCTACTCGATTTTTGACTTTTTCAAAAATAACTTCTTCTCTCTTAGAATCTAAGATTGGTTTACCAGATGCTTTTTTATAAGCGACAACCCCTTCAACTAAATGCATTCTTTCTTCCAGGAGCTTGACGATTTGATCGTCAATTTGATCAATTTCTTGCCGAATACTATCTAAATCCATAGTGTCTCCTCCTTTATTTGAATTATTGTATCAAAAAGCCACCAAATAGGCTAGTAAAATCCCAAAATAGCTAATAAAAAACGCACCGACTCCTTTCAGTCAGCGCAGTTTGATTCTTATCCTACTTTTGCAGCCAATTCTTCTGCGAATTGTTCCAAGCGTTCGATGTCTTCTTCTTCGGCAGAAAGATCAACTTTAACACACTCTGAACCTTTTTCTGCTCCTGTCGCTACAAAAACGCGATCAAAGTCATCAACAGCCTTACAAAATTCGTCGTAGAAGGTGTCACCTGAACCGACCACTCCGTAGATTTTACCATTCAAGTTGAGGTCTGCTAGGTCTTCATAGAAGTCCATCATCTCATCTGGCAATTCTCCATCTCCGTAAGTGTAAGTCGCAACGATAGCGATGTCCGCTTCCAAGAAGTCTGAAGCGTCAACAGTCGTACATTCATCAACATCGACATCCAAGCCCAAATCACGCAATTTATCTGCTACAATATCTGCAATTTCTTCGGTATTACCGGTCATACTGGCAAATACAATTTTTGCTAATGCCATATCGTCCTCCTCAATTTATCTCTCTCCATTATATCATATCTTTTTCATTTTAAAAATAAAAATTCTTGTGCTACAATGAAATGAGAAAGAATTGAGGTTATTTATGGAGATTTGTCAGCAAATTTTAGAGAAAATCAAAGAATACGATACCATCATCATTCATCGTCATATGAAACCGGACCCTGATGCCTTGGGAAGTCAGGTAGGTTTGAAAGCCTTGCTCAATCACCATTTTCCAGAAAAGACCATCAAAGCTGTTGGTTATAATGAACCGACTTTGACTTGGATGGCAGAAATGGATACTGTTCAAGATAGTGACTACCATGGTGCTCTTGCTATTATTTGTGATACAGCGAATCGGCCTCGTATCGATGATAAACGCTATGAACAAGCTGCTTTCACCATCAAAATCGATCACCATCCTAACGACGATGTATACGGTGACATGTCTTGGGTCGATACAAGTTCAAGCAGTGCCAGTGAGATGATTGCCCTATTTGCTCAAGAAAATCAGCTGGCTTTGTCTAGCGAAGCGGCACGACTTCTCTATGCAGGAATTGTCGGGGACACAGGGCGTTTTCTCTACCCGTCAACTAGTGCTCGTACCTTTAGAATAGCTGCCCAGCTCCGAGAAGTTGATTTTGACTTTGCCGGATTGTCTCGACAGATGGATACCATGAGCTTCAAGATTGCAAAACTTCAAGGCTACATCTACGACCATCTAGAAATTGATGAAAATGGAGCTGCTCGCGTTCTTCTCAGTCAAGAAATCTTGAAACAGTACAATGTTACCGACGCTGAAACCGCAGCGATTGTCGGTGCACCTGGTCGAATTGATACTGTTAAGGCTTGGGCTATCTTTGTTGAACAAAATGATGGCCACTTCCGCGTTCGTATGCGCAGTAAAATCACCCCTATCAATGACATTGCCAAACAACACGACGGAGGAGGACACCCATTAGCCAGTGGCGCCAATTCCTATAGTCTAGAAGAAAACGAAATCATCTACCAAAAACTAAAAAACTTGCTTAAAAACTGATAAAATACTTGCCAAACTTTTCATAATCTGATAGACTAGTAAGGTAACAATCTATGGCTCGCAAAGAGACCATGGCAGAAAGGAAATATTGCAAAATGAAAAAAGATATCCATCCAGAATATCGCCCAGTTGTCTTCATGGACACAACTACTGGTTACAAATTCCTTAGCGGTTCAACAAAACGCTCTAACGAAACTGTTGAGTTCGAAGGAGAAACTTACCCATTGATCCGTGTGGAAATTTCATCAGACTCACACCCATTCTACACTGGACGTCAAAAGTTCACTCAAGCAGATGGACGTGTGGATCGTTTCAACAAAAAATACGGTCTCAAATAATAATAAAAAAGAACAGTTTCAACTGTTCTTTTTTTTTACTTCTTTTTATGAATCAACTACGACTACTTCCTCTTTACCAATCTTCCCGATGCCGAGACTTGACTTCAAAACCACTCTTAAAAAATATCGAAAAGAAGCTTGATGTTAAGAATGGTCAAGATGATTGAAACTGCGTAACCTAGGATTGTGTTCCACTTGGCATTGATAAATTCTCCCATCAGTGACTTCTTAGAGGTCAGATAAATCAAGGGGAAGATTGAAAACGGAAGAGCAATCGAAAGAAAGACCTGTGAATAGACCAATAACTGATCCAAGGTTTTTTCTTGATGCCCAAACAAAACGGCGACAATAATCACAGGTAGCAAGGCAAAAATACGTGTACCGATACGGATAAGCCACTGAGGTAATCTTAGATGTAAGAAACCTTCCATGACAATCTGTCCTGTCAAGGTACCTGTAATGGTCGAATTCTGGCCACTTGCTAGGAGGGCCAGGGCAAATAAAGTTGACAAGGTTGAGCTGGCTATTGCTCCTGCTATTGTCGAATCCTGTAAAGCATTGTACATTTGGGAGAAGGCCGAAATTTCAGATGCATGACCAAAAAAGAGGGAGGCACCTAAAATGAGAAGCAAGGAATTGACAATAAAGGCTAAGGACAACTGAAGATTTGAATCCCAGGTCATAAAGCGAACTGCTTTTCGAACATCCTTCTTATCTTTGTGATTGATTTTCCTTGTTTGGGATAGAGAGGAATGGAGATAGAGATTATGAGGCATGACTGTCGCACCTACAATTCCTAGAGCTAATGTTAATTGGCTTTCATGACCTGGTAACGGTGTTTCAAATAAAGTTGAAGTTGGTAAATAACCACCAATAATCCCCTGAATACTTGGACTGGATAAGGCCACCAGATAGGTAAAGATGGCTAATATGGTTAAAATAAGAGTCGTAACAATGGCTTCAATTTTTTTGAAGCCAAATTTCATTAACAACAACAAAAGAAATACATCTAAAACGGTTAAGAGGATAGCGACCATAATTGGTATTTTAAACAAAAGATTTAAGGCAATCGCTGAGCCTAGAACCTCAGCTAAGTCTGTCGCCATTAAAGCAAATTCTAAAATCACCCATAAACTATAGCGAAGCCATTTGGGAGCATGATGAGCTGTTGCCTGTGCTAGGTCCATCCTAGTCACGATACCGAGCTTTCCAGCCATCTGTTGTAACTGCATAGC
This sequence comes from Streptococcus oralis, assembly GCF_003943385.1. Taxonomy (GTDB): domain Bacteria; phylum Bacillota; class Bacilli; order Lactobacillales; family Streptococcaceae; genus Streptococcus; species Streptococcus oralis_CA. The sequence continues at coordinate 145,647 of NZ_RJPI01000005.1, read as the reverse complement.
AATGATGGAGGAAATCAAAATAACAAATAAGAGACTATATTTGTAGGAAGCACCACCAACCACACTGGTAATCCAGTTTCCAGGATCCATATAACCAACTGCTACAAGGGCTCCGGGTCCTAAAAATGCTTTTAGATTTTGCCAAAAATGATTGTTATTCGGAGTTTCAATAGATTGATTGATCTCAGAAAGAGAGACTTTTTTGTAAGAAGACATCGGAATTTTACACTTTCTAATCTGTCTTTACCTATTTTCTTAATGGATTTTTTGAAAATATCATGAAAATAGTTTTCTATTTCCAATTCTTCCTTATTATATCACATTTTAGAATGATTCTTAAGGAAAGAATGATAGTTAAAATAAGCAATATCTGTATTGCAAAAGCCAGCGTTTTCTGACGCTGGCTTTAAAACTGTGAAAAATATTTCTCAACTAAATCGCTTCTGTGACAAAACTACGACTTTCTAGCACCTTGAGCATGGCATTAGCTGTATCTAGGGCTGTAAAGAGGGGCACACCGTGTTCAATGGCTGAACGGCGAATTTGCTCACCATCTTCGTCAGCAGTTCGTTTGGTTCCGACAGTATTGATAATCGCTTGGATTTTCCCTTTGCGGACAAAGCTTGGGATATCCTGCTCATCATCGCCAATCTTACCAACAGGCTGGGCATGCAGTCCATGACTGGCAAAGAAGGCTGCTGTCCCTTCTGTCGCGAGGATACCGTAGCCAATATTTTGGAAACGACGAGCCAAGTCCAAGGCTTCTTCTTTGGCATCATCTGCGACGGTAAAGACTACATTTCCAAAGGTCGGCAAGTGTAGGTAAGAAGCTTCAAAGGCTTTATAGAGGGCTTTTTCTAGAGTTGTATCAGAACCCATGACTTCCCCTGTTGACTTCATTTCAGGACCGAGCAAGCTATCTACCTTAGCTAGTTTCGTAAAGGAGAAGACTGGCGCCTTGATATGAACGCGAGTGCTTTCTGGATAAAGTCCATCTTGGTAGCCAAGTTCTTCAAGACTTTGACCAAGAATCAACTTAGTCGCTACTTGAGCCATAGGGATATTGGTTACCTTAGAAAGGAAGGGAACTGTACGGCTGGCACGTGGGTTAACCTCAATGACATAGACTTTCTCATCCTTGATGACAAACTGAATGTTCATCATACCAAGACAGTTAAGGCCAATTGCTAGGCGTTTCGTATAGTCTGCGATGGTTTCCTGCACCTTTTGAGACAAGGTTTGTGGAGGGTAAACAGCCATTGAGTCACCTGAGTGGACACCGGCACGTTCGATATGCTCCATAATACCAGGGATGAGAACATTTTCTCCATCTGAAATGGCATCGACTTCACACTCCTGACCAACGATGTATGAGTCAACAAGGACTGGGTGGTCTGGACTGGCCTTAACAGCGGTACGCATGTAAGAACGAAGGTCTTCTTCGTTTTCTACGATTTCCATAGCACGTCCACCCAAGACATAAGATGGACGAACGAGGACTGGGAAACCAATTTTGCGAGCTGCAAGCACAGCTTCTTCTTCATTAGTCGCTGTTTGTCCTGGTGGCTGTGGAATATCTAAATCTTTGAGTGCTTGTTCAAAGAGATCGCGGTCTTCGGCACGGTCTAGGTCAGCAACTTGTGTACCAAGAATGGTCACACCTGCTTTTGCCAAGGGCTCTGCAAGGTTGATGGCTGTTTGACCACCGAACTGAACGATAACCCCTTTTGGTTGCTCAAGGTCAATGACATTCATGACATCTTCAAAAGTTAATGGCTCAAAGTAGAGCTTGTCAGACACAGAGAAGTCTGTTGAAACAGTCTCTGGATTTGAGTTCATGATGATAGCTTCATAACCAGCTGCCTGGATAGCCTTAACCGAGTGAACAGTCGCATAGTCAAACTCAACACCTTGCCCGATACGGATTGGACCTGAACCTAGGACTAGGACAGATTCCTTATCAGACTTGATAGACTCATTTTCCCATCCATAGGTTGAATAGAAATATGGAGTCTCTGATTCAAATTCTGCCGCACAGGTATCGACCATCTTGTATACTGGGACAATCTTATTTTCCAAACGAAGTTGACGAACTTGATCAGCTGTCGTTTCCCAGAGTTCAGCAATCTTACGGTCTGAAAATCCATTGAGTTTAGCTGTTTTCAAGACTTCTAGATCTTGTGGATGGGCACCTAATTCTTGCTCAATTTCAAAGATGTGCAAGAGTTTATCCAGATAGAAGATATCAATCTTGGTCAATTCAGCAATTTCTTCTGGTGTGTAGCCACGGCGAATGGCTTCTGATACGTAGAAGAGACGGTCATCTTGGGCTTTCACAACTTTTTCAATCAAGGCATCATCCGAAACAGATGCCAGTTCAGGCATTTCATTGTGGTGAACCCCAATTTCAAGAGAGCGACATGCCTTGAGAAGTGACTCCTCGATGTTACGACCGATAGCCATGACTTCCCCAGTCGCTTTCATCTGAGTTCCAAGACGACGCTCACCTTTTTCAAACTTGTCAAATGGGAAACGTGGAATCTTAGCAACGACGTAGTCGAGAGCTGGCTCAAACATGGCATAGGTTGAACCTGTAACTGGGTTGATGACCTCATCCAAGGTCAAACCGACGGCAATCTTAGCAGCTAATTTAGCAATCGGATAACCCGTCGCCTTAGAAGCAAGAGCTGACGAACGTGATACACGAGGATTTACTTCGATGACATAATACTTAAAGCTGTGTGGATCAAGAGCCAGCTGAACGTTACATCCACCTTCAATTTTGAGGGCACGAATAATGCTCAAGCTCGCGTCACGTAGCATTTGGTTTTCATAATCTGACATGGTTTGCGCAGGGGCAAATACGATGGAATCCCCTGTATGAATCCCAACTGGGTCAAAGTTTTCCATGTTACAAACCACAAGGGCATTGTCAGCTGAGTCACGCATGACTTCGTATTCGATTTCCTTGAAACCTGCAATGGAACGCTCAATCAAACATTGGGTAACAGGTGACAGTTTCAACCCATTTTCAGCGATTTCACGCAATTCTTCCTCGTTGGCACACATACCACCACCAGTACCACCTAGGGTAAAGGCTGGACGAACGATAACAGGATAGCCGATTGACGCCGCAAAGGCAACAGCTTCTTCCACTGTGTTGACAATTTCAGATTCTGGGATTGGTTGCTCAAGCTCTTCCATCAATTGTTTAAAGAGGTCACGGTCCTCAGCTTGGTCAATGGCAGACAATTTAGTACCCAGAAGTTCGACACCAAGCTCATCTAAGATACCATTTTTAGACAATTCCATGGCCATATTGAGCCCTGTTTGGCCTCCAAGAGTTGGAAGCAGAGCATCTGGACGTTCCTTACGGAGAATACGTGTCACAAATTCAAGTGTAATCGGTTCGATGTAAACCTTGTCTGCAATCTCCTTATCCGTCATGATGGTTGCAGGATTTGAGTTCACTAAGACAACTTCATAACCTTCCTCTTTCAAAGACAAGCAGGCCTGGGTCCCCGCGTAGTCAAACTCAGCAGCCTGACCAATAATAATCGGACCAGAACCAATCACCATAATTTTTTGAATATCAGTGCGTTTAGGCATAGTTTATGATACAAAGCCCGTCAAGAACAAAGTGAAAATAGGAAACTCGGTGCAGATGCCTTCAGCATCAAGACGATGTTTATCTTTTTCACACAGTTCTTAGGGCGTGTTCACTTCCGCGAACAATGTATCTTCTCCTTTCTATTCGGCAACTCTCGGGTTGCCATTAAATAAATTCTCCGACGATTTTTAGCGAAACGATATTTTTCGATAAAAAATCTAGTGCAGGGAGTTTTTAGTTCGCCTGATAGCGACTAAAAGAAACGACCTGCCTTTCTATTCGTCGCCTCACAGGGCGACATTAAATAAATTCTCCGATGATTTTTCAATAATAAATCGAGTATAAAAATTTTCAGCATCTCATTGCTCAACTAAAAGAAAGGACTTGCCTTTTTATTCGACAAGCCTCTGACAGAGTTTCCTATATCAGCGATTAGCAGATTTAAACGACTCCATCATTTCGATAAATTCATCAAAGAGATAACTTGCATCATGTGGCCCAGGAGCTGCATCTGGGTGGAATTGCACAGAGAAACCTGGTTGGTATCTGTGACGCACACCTTCAACTGACTTGTCATTGATTTCTTCATGGGTAATAATCAAATGCTCTGGCAAATCCTCACGGCTAACCGCATAACCATGGTTCTGGCTAGTAAAGTCTACTCGTCCTGTTGCAATTTCACGCACCGCGTGGTTAAATCCACGGTGACCAAACTTCATCTTGTAGGTCTTAGCACCATTTGCCATAGCAAAAAGTTGATGTCCCATACAGATACCAAAGATCGGAATTTTCCCTTGCACACCACGAATCATATCGAGTGCCTGGGGAACATCTTCTGGATTTCCTGGACCGTTTGACAACATGACCCCGTCAGGATGGAGATGGAGAATCTCTTCTGCTGTTGTTGTGTATGGAACAACGGTCACGTTACAGTTACGCTTAGATAGTTCGCGTAAGATGGAGTGTTTGAGACCAAAGTCTACCAGTACGACACTCAATCCAACTCCAGGAGCAGGATAAGCTGTCTTAGTAGAGACTTGCTTGATATTATCTGTCGGTAGAACTGTCGCTTGGAGCTGGTCTATGATATGGTCCATGGTATCACCAACATGCGTAAGGGTTGCACGCATGGTACCATGCTTACGGATAATTTTTGTAAGAGCACGGGTATCAATTCCTGAGATACCAGGGATTTTCTTCGCTTTCAAGAATTCATCCAAGGTCATTTGATTGCGCCAGTTGCTGGCTCTACGCGCTTCTTCAAAAACTACTACTCCCTTACAGGTAGGAGTGATTGACTCGTAGTCGTCACGGTTAATTCCATAATTTCCCACCAAAGGGTAGGTAAAGGTTAAGATTTGTCCATTATAAGACTGGTCTGTAATGGATTCTTGGTAACCAGTCATCCCTGTGTTAAAGACGATTTCCCCTGTTACATCAATATCTGCTCCGAAGGCCTTGCCTTCAAATACTGTACCATCTTCTAATACTAGAAGTCGTTTTTTCATCTACTCACCTCTCGTTGATGCTCTCAGACATCTTTTAACGCTTTGTGCCTTATTTTGCTTTTCTATAGGCCAGCACAGATTCTAAAATTGCCATTCTGACAAAGACACCGTTGGTCATTTGCTGAACAATACGTGATTTCGGTGCTTCTACCAAGTGATCAGCGATTTCCACATCACGATTGACTGGAGCTGGGTGCATAAGGATTGCTTTTTCTTTCAAGCGGTCATAGCGTTCTTGTGTCAAACCATGCTGGATATGATAGTCTTCTTTTGAAAATCCTGTCACAATTTCATGACGTTCATGCTGCACACGAAGAAACATCATAACATCTACTTGATCAATCACCTCATCAATTGATACAAAGCGACCGTAATGCTCAAACTCCTCACTTCTCCATTCCTCAGGACCCGCAAAGTAAAGCTCCGCTCCTAAGCGTTTAAGAATTTGCATATTAGACTTAGCTACTCGAGAGTGGTTTAGGTCGCCAGCGATGGCCACCTTAAGACCTTCAAAATGTCCAAATTCTTCATAAATTGTCATCAAATCAAGCAAACTTTGGCTAGGGTGTTGCCCTGAACCGTCCCCACCATTGATAATCGAAGTTGTGATGGTCGGGCTAGCAATCAATTCTCTGTAGTAGTCCACCTCTGGGTGACGAATGACACAGGCATCCACTCCTAGTGCAGAAAGCGTCAAGATCGTGTCATAGAGTGTTTCACCCTTATTCACTGAACTGGTCTTCACATCGAAATCCAAAAGATCAAGCCCAAGTTTCAGTTCTGCTACCTCAAAGGATTTGTGGGTACGAGTTGAACTTTCAAAGAAAAGGTTGGAAACGATATGCTGTTCCTCATAAGAAGCACTCGCTCCGTTTTTAAATTCGATTCCTCGTTTGATCAATTTCATTACTTGTTCTACAGTAAGGTCTTCCATAGAAACGACATGTTGCAAAGCTTGTTGATTTTCTGACATTTTTTTACTCCTTTTAGTGTTTTAGGCTTGTTCTGTGATTAGTACTCTGTCTTGTCCATCTAGTTCTGTCATCTCTACGATAATTTCTTCAGAACGACTGGTTGGGATGTTTTTTCCAACATAGTCCGGACGGATTGGAAGTTCTCTATGACCACGATCAACCAAGACTGCCAAACTCACACGAGCAGGGCGACCATGACTGACGATGTTGTCAATAGCTGCGCGAATGGTACGACCTGTATAGAGTACATCGTCCACCAAGATGACTTCCCGATCTGTCACATCAACAGAGATTACAGAGGTATCTTCTCCACTTTTGACATCGTCACGGAAAGGTTTAGTATCTAGTTCCACCACTGGAACAGCGATATTTTCTAGCTGTTCCAAACGTTCTTGGATACGATGAGCGATAAAAACACCTCTCGTTTTTATCCCAGCCAGAACGATTCTATTCAAATCTTTGTTTCGCTCTATAATCTCGTAGGTAATCCGAGTAATCGCTCGTTTGACGGTCAATTCGTCTACAACTTCTTTTGTCCTCATGACAAACCTCCAAAAAGAAAAGTCTCCTTAAACAAGGAGACTTCAGAATGTATAGCCAAGCCAGCTCTACTGTAAACAGTATAGACTCCGACTATCTATTGATCCAGCTCCTTGCCTGCCTCACGGGACAGGTTTAAAGGAATATTTTATTGTTATTACTATATCACAAAGAATGGATCAATGCAAGAAAAAAACATAAAATTTTTATCTTATAACGAACTAAAATCATATAATTGGGGATAGTGATCGCATTCTGGGTTCTTTGGATGACAGATAGCCCGTCCAAAGTAAATCATGGCTTGATGGGCTGCCAACCATTTCTCTGGTGGAAGAATATCCATGACACGTTTTTCTACTTCAAGGGGTGTGGCCGATTTTTTAACAATATCATGGTGCTTGCAGATACGTTCAACATGGGTATCCACTGCAAAGGCTGGAATTCCAAAGCCCACACTCATAACTACATTGGCTGTTTTACGTCCAACACCTGCTAGACTTTCTAATTCCTCGCGAGTCTGAGGGACTTTACCATCAAAATCATCTAGTAGCTGTTGGGCACATTTTTTTAGAAACTTGGCCTTATTGCGATAAAGTCCTAGGCGAGAAATGTATGAAGCAATTTCACTTTCAGTCGCGACAAACATGGCTTGAGGCGTTGGAAAAGCTGCAAAGAGAGCTGGCGTAGCCTTGTTGACTGCAGCATCTGTTGTCTGAGCTGACAACATCACCGCAACCAGTAGTTCAAAGTGATTGGTAAAATCAAGGCTGGGTTTGGCGTCTGGGAAGAGGGCAATAATTTCTTCTAGCACCTTTCGTGCTCGTTTTTTTGACAAGACCATTATTCGTCTCCGTCAAATAGTCCTTGCAAGCCAGCAAATGGACTGTTTTCTTCTTTCTTGACTGCTTGTTGGGCTTGGTATTCTTCCTCAGTCATGATTTGCCAGTCATTTCCTGACACAAANCCTTGGCCCGCCTCTTCTTCTGCCGTCAAGACCTTGATTGGGATATTGAGCAGGATATTATCAGTTACGCTCTCAGCAAGGTCGATTTCCCCATTTTCGATAGGCAAGACCAAATCATCATCTAGAACTTCCTGGTCTAGTCGGTTGGTCGCTCCTTCCATGAAAACCTCTGTCACAGGATAGGACTCAGCTAACTCAACTGGCTCCATACTGCGACTAGAAGCAAGGACAATGGTATAAGATAGCTGATAGTCTAAGAAATACAGACGATCTTCATACTGCACCTTCCCAACAGCAAGGATATCTTTGACATCTAAAATTTCTTGATTACGGGTACGTAAGTCTGCGACAAGGTCTAAAGTTTGTTCAAAGTGTAAGCCTTCAGGCTGCTTACGAATTTCTTGAATGTTTAACTTCATATTTCCTCCATAAAGATTTACTTACTTGATTATACCATGAAAAGGCTATAAGTCAGCCTCCCAAACTTTGATATTAGAATCTCATTTTTTAACATATTTACTATGACAAACTTTCCTATTAGTGCTATACTATAGGCAAGAATACACCAGAGCAAGGAGGATGCTCATATGGAAGACAAAGCACTCATCACTGAAGCTCACCAACTCCTTTCCGAGTTAAATAAAAGCTACCAAAATTGCAAACAAGGTACAGCTGATGATTTCCGTCTACAAGAACTGCTAAACAGCACTCTCAAGGAACTTAAAAAAGCTGAAACGGTTAACAATAGTATCTTAATCGACCTTGAAAAATTTTACCAACGTACCAGTCTTCTGATTGGACTGGGTAGTCTAAAACTGAATGAGCAAACACGCACTGCTTGGCGCAACTATGACAAGTTCCATTACCAGCATGTCAAACACGTGCTGAATCTCTATGGACCTGTTTTCGGATTTTAGAGTTTATAATTTTGGATTTACTATTGACAAAATTTCCTGAATGGTATAGGATAGAGGTACTAATACTCGGAGGTAAGGGAGACATGAACAACTAATCTATCAAATAAAGAACTTTATTTAGTAGATCTTGTTTTTGTCTCTTTTTGTGTGCTCTTTTTATACTAGATTTTCTAGTATCTTGTCCTCATTGAAAATCGAAAAACTAGAAAGCTATGCTCCTCTTGGGTTAGGTTAGGCAGCTCCAAGCTAGTTTGACGAGTTTTTCAACGAGGATAATAGAGTTTTGGACAGTGACTTTAGGCTCTACTAGATAAAGTAGAGCTTTTTGTTATGCACTATGGACATTCTAGAAAGGGCAACAATATGATAAAAATCAATCATCTAACCATCACTCAAAACAAAGATCTACGAGATCTTGTATCTGACCTAACCATGACTATACAAGACGGGGAAAAGGTTGCTATTATCGGCGAAGAAGGGAATGGCAAATCAACCTTGCTACGAGCTTTAATGGGGGAAGCATTACCTGATTTTACTATCAAGGGCGACATCCATTCTGACCTTCAATCACTGGCCTACATTCCTCAAAAGCTAGCTGAGGACCTGAAAAAAAGATCTCTCCACGACTACTTCTTTTTAGATCCCGCTGATTTAGACTACAGTATCCTCTATCGTTTGGCTGAGGAGTTGCATTTTGACAGCGATCGCTTTGCTAGTGACCAAAAGATTGGGAGCCTCTCGGGGGGAGAATCTTTGAAAATTCAGCTCATCCATGAGTTAGCAAAATCCTTTGAGATTCTTTTTTTAGATGAACCTTCAAATGACCTAGACCTTGAGACGGTTGATTGGCTAAAAAGTCAGATTCGAAAGATTAGGCAAACTGTTGTTTTCATTTCCCATGATGAAGACTTTCTTTCTCAAACGTCAGATACTATTGTCCACCTGCGACTAGTCAAGCATCGGAAAGAAGCAGAAACGCTTGTAGAGCATTTAGACTATGATCGCTACAGTGACCAGAGAAAGGCTAGCTTTGCTAGACAAAGCCAGCAAGCTGCTAACGACCAGAGAGCCTATGATAAAACCATGGAAAAGCATCGCCGAGTCAAACAAAATGTAGAAACTGTACTTCGAGCTACCAAAGACAGTACTGCTGGTCGCCTATTGGCTAAAAAGATGAAAAATGTTCTCTCTCAAGAAAAACGCTACGAAAAGGCAGCTCAGTCCATGACCCAAAAGCCACTTGAAGAGGAGCAAATCCAACTTTTCTTCTCAGATATACAACCATTACCGGCTTCTAAAGTCTTAGTCCAACTGGAAAAAGAAAATTTGTCCATTGGCGAGCGCATTTTAGTTCAGGGGTTACAACTAACTGTCCGTGGCCAAGATAAAATCGGTATCATCGGGCCAAATGGTGTTGGAAAATCAACTCTGTTAGCCAAGTTGCAGCAACAGCTCAGCGACAAAAGAGAAATTTCGCTTGGTTTTATGCCACAAGATTACCATAAAAAACTGCAATTGGATTTATCTCCAGTAGCCTATCTCAGCAAAACTGGACAAAAAGAGGAACTACAGAAAATCCAATCTCACTTAGCCAGTCTCAATTTCAGCTATCCAGAGATGCAGCACCAAATCCGCTCCTTATCTGGTGGTCAACAAGGTAAACTCCTACTTTTGGATTTAGTGTTGCGCAAACCAAACTTTCTCCTTCTGGATGAGCCTACACGTAATTTTTCTCCCACTTCTCAACCCGAAATCAGAAAACTCTTTGCCTCTTATCCAGGTGGGCTGATTACTGTTTCACATGACAGACGCTTCTTAAAAGAGGTCTGTACGAGTCTCTATCGTTTAACAGAACATGGTTTAGAAGTCGTCGATTTACAAGATTTATAAATGTTGAACATAGCAAGAATCCAGAGAACTGTCTCTGGATTCTTTTTACATTTGTTTCAAGCGTTCGATTCGCTCTGAGATAGGTGGGTGGGTATAAAAGAGTTTTTGTAGTCCGCCACCTTTCTTAGGGTCATTGATATAAAGAGCGCTGCTAGCATCGTCAATCTGACAGATTATGGTCTGACTTTTGTTTATATTGTATAAGCTTAAAAATCTTTTTTACTATTTTACAATTCAAAGCACTCTAATATGGCATCATCTCATATACAAAAAGCAAAACGCAACCAGATTATTAAGGACATGCAAAAGAATGGAATTCCATAGGTTGTCAGAAGTCTTATACCTTACCCCAAATGCAAATCCCATACCTAAATAGCTGATAAAGCTAGGAATAGTATAGGGACCATGAAGATAAGCAAAAAGAAGCGATGTGGCAAACAATCCAAAATAGGTATTCTTAAATACTATCCCCTGTAACATACCTCGCATAAAGATTTCTTCCGTGACAGGTTCCAAAACACAGAGATCCACAAAAAGTACAGACCATGAAAGTGAAAAACTTTGCACAGCTTGAGTTGTGTCTGATTGGGTAGGGCCTAAAAAATTGACCAAAATATAAAATAGGAAGAGCAAGGCGTATGATAGAAAACATTTTAAAATATCTTTTAGGCAGATTTTCCGAATGTGAAACAAGTCATACTTTTTTCCTACATATAAAAATAATGCAAGTTCAACAAGTGTAAAAAGGATTGATAGCGTTAATGAATTATTTCGCATGATTTTCTCTGCTATACTCAAATGAATCGGCATAAAAATCAAAATCAAGAAAAACGTCATCCAGCGCTTATACATCATTCACCTCAATTATATAGAATTACATATATTATACTATTTTTATGTGAGGTGACAAGTTAAAAGTGAGATGCTAAAAGCAAAAATCCAGAGCTCGTCTCTGGATTTTTTTACATGTGCTTCAAGCGTTCGATTCGTTCTGAGATAGGTGGGTGGGTATAAAAGAGTTTTTGAAGTCCGCCACCTTTCTTAGGATCATTGATATAAAGAGCGCTGCTGGCATCGTCGACATGGTGGTGCATTGGCTCGCTATTGTCCAACTTGCGCAAGGCATTGATCATCCCTTGAGGATTGCGAGTCAACTCCACACTGGATGCATCCGCCAGAAATTCCCTCTGACGGGAAATGGCTAGTTGTACCAAGGTTGCAGCGAGAGGTGCTAGAACAATGGCTAAGAGAGAGATGACAAGCATGATAATCTCTAGACCATTTCCATCACGATCATTATCGCTCCGTCTTCGACCTGCACCACCCCACCACATCATACGACCAGCCATACTAGATAGAAGGGTAATAGCACTAGCAAGGGCAACAGCAATGGTCGAAATGCGGATATCGTAGTTTCGGATATGACTGACCTCATGCCCCATAACAGCTTCCAGTTCCTCGCGATTCATGATAGCCAGAAGACCCGAAGTGGCTGCGACTGCTGCATTCTGCGGGTTGGAACCTGTTGCAAAGGCATTTAAAGAAGAATCCTCAATGATGAAAACACGTGGCATGGGAATCTGAGCGACCATGGCCATATCTTCTACTACATGGTAGAGGGCTGGTGCCGTTTGCTCATCAACCTCACGCGCCCCATTCATAGACATGACAATCTCTGTCGATTGAAAGATCATGGTCAGAGCGTAGATAAGGCCGATGATCAAAGCAATAATCATGCCGCCAAGACCTGAACGCATAAAGAGATAGCCAACCGCATAACCAACCAAGGCCAAGAGTAGGAAGAAAACCAGCAACAAAATCCAAGTTCTTCGTTTATTGCTTGCAATTTGATCAAACAACATCTTAGTCACCTAAACCGCTAAAATCGACTTTCGGAACTGCCTTTTCCTCTTCAGGTGTTTGAAGGAAGTCTGCAGCTTTAAAGCCAAACAGTCCCGCGATGATGTTACTTGGGAAGCTTTCAAGTTTTACATTGTAGTTGCTGACAACACTGTTGTAGAGTTGGCGAGAGTAAGAAATTTTATTTTCTGTATTGGTCAACTCTTCTTGCAATTTGATAAAGTTAGCACTAGCCTTCAAGTCTGGGTAATTCTCTGCTACTGCAAAGATACCAGAAATCTGGCGGGTAAGGGCATCACTGGCCTTCATAGCTTCAGCTGGCGAGGTTGCCGCGGCTACCTGTCTACGAAGTTCTGTCACTTTTTCCAAAGTAGAACCTTCATATTTGGCATAGCCTTTGACTGTTTCAATCAAGTTTGGGAGGAGATCATTACGACGCTTCAATTGAACATCGATCTGGCTCCAAGCCTCCTTGGTTTGCATACGATTTCTAACCAAATCGTTATAGCTAACAATCACAAAAATAACAATCAGAGCCAAAACTCCAAGAATAATCCAAGTCATAATCTTATTCCTTTCTGCTTTTAGATTACTACCAGTATATCAAAATTTTAATGATTGTGGTAAAATAAGATGATACTAGAGAAGGAAAAAACTATGAAACCAGAAACATTTTACAGCCTACTGGCTGAGCAAAATCTTCCACTTTCTGACCAGCAAAAGAACCAATTTGAACGGTATTTTGAACTCTTGGTCGAGTGGAATGAAAAGATTAATTTGACGGCTATTACAGACAAGGAAGAAGTTTATCTCAAACATTTTTATGATTCGATTGCACCTATCCTGCAGGGTTTGATTTCAAATGAAACTATCAAACTTCTTGATATCGGAGCGGGGGCAGGATTTCCAAGTCTGCCGATGAAAATTCTCTATCCTCAGTTAGATGTGACCATCATTGATTCGCTAAATAAACGCATCAACTTCCTTCAGCTTTTGGCTCAGGAACTGGATTTGGATGGTGTTCACTTCTACCATGGACGAGCAGAAGACTTTGCCCAAGACAAGAACTTTCGTGCCCAGTTTGATATGGTGACGGCTCGCGCGGTTGCTCGCATGCAGGTCTTGTCTGAACTGACCATTCCCTATCTTAAAGTTGGCGGAAAACTACTGGCTCTCAAGGCCAGCAATGCGCCTGAGGAGTTATTAGAAGCTAAGAATGCCCTCAACCTCCTCTTTAGTAAGGTAGAGGATAACCTTAGTTATGCCCTACCAAATGGAGATCCACGCTATATCACAGTCGTCGAAAAGAAAAAGGAAACCCCAAACAAATATCCACGTAAGGCTGGCATGCCCAACAAACGCCCGCTTTAATCCTATCAATAGCGCACCCTTGTTTAAAGTTTAGTAAAAATGATTTACAAAATCATTTCTCGCTCTTACATTTCTAGGCTCGGGAAAAAATGATTTACAAAATCAACCTCGCTCTTACATTTCTAGGCTCGGGAAAAAATGATTTACAAAATCTGCCTCGCTCTTTTATTTCTAGACTCGGGAAAAATTCGTTTACAAAACGAATTTTTTCTGCTATACTATCCTAAGCAAAGGTTTTTAATGTCATCCTGTGAGGTGACGAAGACGCAGAAATATATGAAATTCTTTAATGAGATACCCCTCTCTTTAAAGAAGTCTTACTCTGAGAGCCTGTTGCTGTAAAATAATGGGCTCTTTTTTGATGCCCAAAAGTGAGGTTTATATGAAACAAGAATCAACTGTTGATTTGTTACTAGACGTTGACCAACGTCCTTCAGCTGGAAAAGGAATTCTCCTTAGTTTCCAACACGTTTTCGCCATGTTCGGTGCGACCATCTTGGTACCATTGATTTTGGGAATGCCTGTATCTGTTGCCCTTTTTGCTTCAGGTGTTGGAACACTCATCTACATGATTTCAACTGGGTTTAAGGTTCCAGTTTATCTAGGTTCTTCATTCGCCTTTATCACGGCTATGTCTTTAGCCATGAAAGAAATGGGGGGCGATGTATCTGCTGCTCAAACTGGGGTGATCTTGACTGGTTTGGTCTACGTCCTTGTTGCTGCTGGTGTTCGTTTTGCAGGTACAAAATGGATTGATAAACTCTTGCCACCAATCATTATCGGTCCTATGATCATCGTTATCGGTCTCGGACTTGCAGGTTCAGCAGTTACTAACGCTGGACTTGTAGCGGACGGAAATTGGAAAAATGCTCTTGTAGCAGTTGTTACGTTCTTGATTGCTGCCTTTATCAATACTAAAGGAAAAGGCTTCCTACGAATCATTCCTTTCCTCTTTGCCATTATCGGTGGTTACCTCTTCGCACTAACTCTTGGCTTGGTTGATTTTACACCAGTTCTTAAAGCTAACTGGTTTGAAATTCCTGGTTTCTACTTGCCGTTTAGCACTGGTGGTGCCTTTAAAGAATACAATCTTTACTTTGGTCCAGAAACCATTGCCATCTTGCCAATCGCTATCGTAACAATTTCTGAACATATCGGAGACCACACAGTTTTAAGCCAAATCTGTGGCCGTCAATTCCTAAAAGAACCAGGACTTCACCGTACGCTTCTCGGTGACGGTATTGCGACATCTGTATCTGCTTTCCTCGGTGGACCAGCCAATACGACTTACGGTGAAAATACAGGGGTTATCGGGATGACTCGTATCGCTTCTGTCTCTGTTATCCGTAACGCAGCCTTTATCGCAATTGCACTTAGCTTCCTTGGTAAATTCACTGCCTTGATCTCAACAATCCCAAGTGCTGTACTTGGTGGGATGTCCATCCTTCTCTACGGAGTTATCGCCAGCAACGGTTTGAAAGTCTTGATCAAGGAGCGCGTTGATTTCAGTCAAATGCGTAACCTCATCATTGCTAGTGCTATGTTGGTTCTTGGGCTTGGTGGAGCCATCCTCAAAGTGGGGCCAGTTACCCTTTCAGGTACTGCTCTATCAGCCATGACAGGAATTATCTTGAACCTAATCTTACCACACGAAAATAAAGACTAGTCATCTATATACAACAAAATCCACTCAGTTGAGTGGATTTTTCTGATTCTTACCTTCCCCACGCAATCAAGAGATACATGAGACTAGACCCAAACATGTCTGCCAGAGCATGCATGAGGAAAAATGGCAAAAGATTTTTAACCTTATATTTGTACAAAAAATAATAGAATAAACCATAAACTACACCAATAACCAGTGCCCACACCAATCCTTGATAAGTGTGAAAAGAAATCCGAATGAGGGTAGAATAAAACAAAACCCACCACTTGTGCTTTTCTTTCACTGAGGTCAACAACCCTAGAAAGAAAAACTCTTCATAGAAGCCATTTAGCAAGGCATAGGCAATTGCTATCGGACTAAGCGCTAGGAATTTCCGTATAACTTCCATGGGATCTATGTAAGAAAAAAGGGCTGGATTAAAGTAATTGTATTCACCAGTTAGTGTCGTCACCAAGTCTCCAAACAATCCCACAATGGCAAATATAAAAGGAACCCAAAAGAGAAAGGACCAGGTCCAACGAATAGGAAGTTGTTTGAAATCATAATTCCGAATCAAAAGGTAAAGCAAGGCCAAGGTCAGAAGTATCACTTGCAAGGTGAAATTGCTGGAATAGGCTGCTCCTTCGCCGACAGTATTACTTGCCGTATCCACGGCACTTGACAAGTCTGTCGGAAACATACTTGCTAAAAAGAGCTCCGTTGAACGAATGATAAACAGGCCAAACATCAGAACTGTAATAATCAGAATATCAAACCATCTCAAGTAGCGCAGGGGCTTAGATGGGTGAATACTTTGTAAAATCTTCATATCTCCTCCTTCTAGCAGTTAAAGATTGGTTTATTGTAAGAAAAGAAACTTAAAATTTTATAAAATTCCACTCCCATTCCTTATCCTTGATCAGTATTTCGATAGGATATTCAAAACAACCACTTTTTACGAGTAACTAGTTTCTCATTCAACCTTCTGTTTGTTTTCTAGCAGCAAATCTTTCAAAGAAATGATGGTTACCGCAAGTAAAATCATAGCCATACCGACAAAATCAATCGCGTAGAATTGCTCCTTCATAATCAGAAAAGCAAAGAAAACAGCAGAGATGGGTTCTATGGAAGCCAATAAACTGGACTTAACTGGGCCTATCAGACTAGCTCCCTTTAGGAAAGCGGTATAGGCAAAGACCGTTCCGATGATGATAATCCCAGCAAATGCAAAGAGAAAATCTAGGCTAGTCGGTATGCTAGCCTGCAAAACTCCTGTGAAGGGAATAGCCACCACTCCAGAAATAACCATGCCCACACCAATCACCAACATGCTTCCCCATTTCTTAATCAAAGTAATAGGAAGAATGATATAAAGGGCATAGGTCAAGGCAGAAAAGAGTCCCCAGAAAAGACCAGCAGGTGTGACAGACAACTGGTCAAGTTCCCCATGAGTCGCGATAAGAAAAGTCCCTCCGATTGCTAAAACAATCGAAACAATCTCAGCCAGAGTCGGTGCTACCTTGTCCTTGATACAAGTATAAATCAAGATGCCAACAGGACATACATACTGGAGAACCGTCGCCGTTCCAGCATTGGTTTCCTGAATGGCAGAAAGATAGGCAAACTGGTTTAAGAAAAGTCCAAACAAAGCAAATAACAAGAGAGATAAAAGGCTTTTTCTATCTTTTAAAAAGGCAAGGAGTTTATCCTTTGCGGTCGCATAAGTTAAAAATACCAGAGCCAATCCTGCAATAATGAGCCGCAGATTGGTCAAGACTAGAGCGGAAATCCCGTGTGCCATCAGGTATTGGCCACTGGTTCCAGACAAGCCCCAAGCAATACCTGCAACTACTGTAAAGAGAGTACCTTTTACTGTTTTTGACATGCTTTCCCCCTACCTTTCCCTACGAATCATTTCCATGACTTGGTTTCGATCGATTATCCACTGAGCACGTTCATCCTTCTCATACGTTCGATTGGATAAAAAGATGGCGGCTTCTTGTTTCTTACGATTCCACATAATGAAGGTACCTGTATAGCCCGTATGGTCAAGCCAAGCTCCCTCCAGATTCCAAGCTAGCGAACGCTCTTTATCCTCTAAGGGAGAGTAATTTCGACTTAAGTTTTCAGCAAAATCATCTTTCAAGTAATGTTCCAGAAAGATTTGCAAATCCTTAACAGTTGAAAATAAACCCGCGCTTCCAGCATGTTTTCCCAAAAGACGAGCTTTGGGATCGTGAATACTGCCTGCCTCTACTCCCCTCACTGTTGGTACAGCAAACTCAACGGGGCCAAACATGGTTTCCTTCATCCCCCATGGGTTCAAAACTTGTTCTTCTATAATCAGATCCAAGTCTTGTTCAAAGATTTTCTCCAAAAGAAAGCCCAAGAGTAAAAAGTGTACATCCGAGTATAGAAAAGCAGGCTGACTACGCCTATTCAGATGAAACATGGCCTCTCTTAATTCCTCAGAACCCAACTGGTCCCTATTGGGAATAAAGGGGTCCAGGTCTGTCGCGTGGGTCAAGAGTTGACGAATAGAGATATCTGCATAATCGCATTCAGGAAAAAAGTCCGTCACTGGTCGATCAATGTCTAGTTTCCCCTGCTGCCACAAGAAGGTCAAGACTGTCCCTACTCCCACAACCTTACTCACACTGGCTAAGTCATAGACTAGCCCTGACTCTGTTTTCAAACCTTTCTCAGGATCACTCAAGCCTAGGTAAGATTCTCTCCATTCTCCATCCTTAAAATACGCAAAAGAGGCCCCGGGATAGACCCCTGCCTCGATTTGATTTTCTATTTTTTTTAGAATTTTTGTCCACTTCATGCTTCTTCAAACCACAATTCAATGTTATTGGTATCTTTACCAAGGAAGAATTTTTCAGACTTTGGAATAAAATAGTCTGTGCCTTCAAATTTCTGACGAAGACTAGTCAACTCTAAATCCTTTACCAAAAATTTCAGCATAGACAAGTCCCAGGTAACATTGTTTTCAACAGCCAAATCTGGTCCTTGCCCTTTAGTAAAGGTAATTGCTGGCGCTACTCCTTCAGGATCAAGTAAACTCTCTGTCCCTTCAGGGAAACGCAACTCCATAGAAACCTCAAATTGACTCACGTATTTTATACTTGTATTTGAATAAAATTCAGGAACAGTTTCCAGTGGAACCAAATCTCTTATATCATTTTCTGCATGAACAAGGATCACATCCTCTTCAGGAGAAACAATCTCAAAAGCATACCCTCGTTTTCCTTTAAATAGGCGAGGAAGAGACTTCATCTGAGAAAGAAGGCCCTCAATTTCAGAAGGATTTTCAACCTTTATCAAGAGTCTAGCTAGCTTCTTAAGTCCTTCAACTCTGCGTGTTCGCATGCTTGGAGCCTCTTCTAAAATCAATCTCTCCGTAGCTGTCTGGTCGCCTAATGAAAGAAAGGCAGACTCTTCCAGCAAAGGTTTCATCCCCAGGGTTTCAATGTAAAATCTTTCATTTAATTTTCGATTATTAACTTTCAAAGTCGGAACGATCCGAACAATCTCATTCACATTCATAAATTCCTCCAACTCTTTTATTTTAAAGGATTTTCGAATATTTTACAAGCCATATCTATTTTATTTAAAAATTTTATAACAAAAAAACTGGGATTCCCCAGTTTTATTTTTTATAGGTAAAGTAATTTGAATAGTGCTACTGCTGCAATACCCGCTAAAATTGGAGCTACAACTGGAACCCATGCATACCACCATTTTGAATCACCCTTGTGTTGACCAAGAACTGATTTTGGAAGGAGTTCGTGAAGAAGACGTGGTCCAAAGTCACGAGCTGGGTTCAAACCAGGACCAGTAGGTCCACCGAGTGAAGTTACCAAGGCCATCACTAGGAAACCAAGTGCCAAGTGCGCAACTGAGATCCCAGCAGCTGTATGTGGAGCTACTTGAGCTTTCACTGCCAATTCACTTAAATCAACAGTTTGTCCAGCTTGAGTAGCCATTTGTTTCATGTATTGAAGAACCTCTGCACCAAAGAAGTTTTTAGTCAAACCAAGTGCTGCAAAGAAAAGAACAAATGAACCTACAAACTCATTGAGGAATCCGTTAACAGTAGCTGCAAAACGTGATTCTTTTGTACCGTGGTCGATGCTTGAAATCGTTGAGAAGGTACCCAAGATATTGTTAGGGTTTTCTGTCTTCAAGTAGTAAGGACGGTGAGTCGCTACAACCAAAGCTTGACCAAAGATTGCTCCCAAAACTTGTGCTAGGATGTAATATGGTACTTGCTCCCAAGAGAAAAGTCCACTAACAGCAAGTCCAAGAGTGAAAGCTGGGTTGATGTGGTTACCAGATACATTACCAAACATCAAAGCTGGGATCATAACCCCCATACCATAACCAACCGCGATAACGAGCCAGCCACTTTGGTGACCTTTCGTACCTTTAAGTTCAACGTTAGCAACTGCACCATTACCAAGAATGATCAAAATAGCAGTTCCCAAGAATTCTGTGGCATATTTAATAGCCCATGTAAAATCCATTTGATAGATTCTCCTTAATTTTTTTTAGACAATCCTTATTCTATCAATTTTTAAGCCTTTTCGCAACCGATTTTCTAAAAGAATCTCTGGAAAACGCTTTATTTAACTTATCTTTAAGAAAAGGACAAAAGAAGTCAAACTCCTTTCATCCTTTTCGTTACTCTTGACGCTGACCAAAGTCTGCAATCATCTGCTCCATCTCTTGGCGACTCGGAGTGGTCAGCATATAAAGGTAGTCCCCTTGTAGCTCTGCAAAGGCTGCTGGCATGATTTTTTTGACCTTGAATTGCTGGCTGTACTTAGCAAGCAAGTCTTCTTCTGAATAGACATAGTTGGCATTGGCACGACGTGATGTAGCTAAACAGTATTGTGCTTCAAATTCTGCTGCTGGGAACTCTTCTCCTGCGACAATAGCCGCATAACCTCGGTAGAGATCCAAGGAGTGAGCGAAGTTATAAACATCAATGGTAAAGCCACCCGCAGGACGATTATTGTACTCAATGGCAATGTAGTCGTCCCCGTCACGGAAAAACTCGATATGGAAAAAGCGTTCTCTCATTCCAAATTCCTTGACTATGGCCTCACCATACTTGCGCAGTTTGGGATCCATATCCTTAAGCACATAGTAGGAATTGTCCATCTTATAAATCATCAGATCAAGTGGTGTATGGGCATAATCGAAAGTCGTTGAAAAGACGATATTACCATCCTTGTCCACAAGTCCGTCAAAGGTACAGATTTCGCTAGAAGTAACAAATTTCTCAAAGAAATAAACGGTCGAATGATCCCATTCTTGCTTGAAGTGATTGATATCGTCTTCTGTTTCAAGTTTAAAGGTTGCTGCCGCTCCCACTCCATTATCAGGTTTGGCAATCATTGGTAGACCGATTTCTTTCACAGCTTTATCCACATCTGCTTCTGTCTGGATAACAGCGCCAGGTACCACAGGGACACCTGCTTTTTTGAAAAGTTTCTTCATCTCAGACTTAAACTTGGTCTTTTTGAGATCCTCTGGTTTGGCACCAAAGACATTGAATTGTTCTCTAAGTGCTGCATCCAGCTCAAGCCAGTATTCATTGTGGGACTCGATGCGGTCGATAGGACCATGCTTGTAGAAAAGGAAGGCTACTGCACGTTTGACTTCGTCTATGTTCTCAAGATTGTCCACACGGAAATACTCGGTCAAGCTATTGCGCAAAGGTTCATCTAGTTGTTCGTAAGGCTCCTGACCAATTCCCAAGACTGTGATGCCTTTGTTAGCTAGCTCGATTGTAAACTGTTGGAAGTTTTGCGGATAGTAGGGAGAAATAACAAGGTAATTCATAGGCAACTCCTTTTATAGATACAGGTGTCCAAGAAAATAAGGCATTTGTTTACGCCACCATTCCCAGTCGTGGGCGACATCGTGTCCCCATTCAGCAAACCAGGCTGGAATTTGTTTCTGGTCAAAGGCTTCTTTGAGCTTGTAGAAAGATGGTAGACCGTCTTGTTCCCAAGCACCAAGTCCCGTACAAACGACAATCTCCGCCTGACGGTAACGATCGATAAACCAGCCGTCATTCTGATTCCAGATATAATCTACTGGCGAATTTTGGTAAATAGCATCATCATTGTAGTAATCGCCGACAAAGAAACGCGCGTCGTAAACACCGCTGAGAGCAATCACCTTGGTAAAGACATCTGGATGCTGGAGGAAAAAGTTGAGTGCATGGTAGGCACCCATTGAGCAACCTGTCGTCATCATGCCATCAAACCAACCTGTCTTATGCTTGATAAAAGGAATTGCCTCCTCAATCACGTAGCGTTCGTAGGCACGATGCATCTCTGCCTGGTCGTGACCGTTTTTCCAAGTGGCCAACCAGCTCTCACTGTCCACACTGGATAGAGTGAAGAACTGGACACGCCCTTCCTCAATAAAGGAAGCACAGGCATCAATCATGCCAAAATCATAGTATTCATTGTGACTGCCACCAGATGAAGCAAAAACAACAACTGGAATCCCAGCATGTCCATAACGGTTGAGGTAAATTTCACGATTAAGATTGCCACTCCAGTGGCTGAGGTTTTCAATATGCATTGGCTTTCTCCTTTCCTAACTTACCATTTCTCTGCAAAAAATCGAAGACAGTCTGGTAAATTTTCCGACCAAGGTATTTCACTATGGATAGCACCAGACTGAACTTTCAAGACAAGATTATCCAAGCCTACTCCACCTGCAATCAAATCGTGATAATAGCGAAGCGACGAGTCGATATAGGCTTGTTTGATATTGCCAGCCATCAAGGTCTTGTCCGTATCGTCTGCTTCTTCTGTTCCTACATAAATGAAAATGCGCTGATCAGGCGACAATTTCTTACGCTCGATGTAGCGGTTAAAGGCCTCTTGGTGGAGCCAGTTAGCAGATGAAAATACACCTAGGCAACCAATTCGATCTTGGTATTCCAGTCCGATAAACTGAGTAATATTGCCTCCTAGTGACGAACCAATCATAGCAGTATGCTGGCGATCAGCTTTGGTACGATAGGTTTCATCGATAAAAGGCTTGACCACCTCCATGACAAACTCAGCATATTCCACACCCTTACCGCCAAACTGCTGGCCTGGGATAGGAGATTCTTGAAACTTCCAAGCCGCGTACTCATGCATCCGCCCCAAACCATCATTGTCAATAGCAACAACAATCATGCGACTGATGTCAGGATTTCTCTTAATAGCCGGAATAATCTTCCAAGAGTGTCCGATATAAGACTCCTTGCTGTAAAAGACATTTTGCCCATCATGAAAGTAAACAACAGGGTAAAAACGGTCTGTGTCTTTCTCGTAGTCCTTTGGCAGAAGCACACGCACACGACGCTCCTTTCCTGTATAAGGTACCTTGAGTTTGTGTTCTTTCATTTTCAAGTAAAAGTAGGAATGATTCATTGTCAGAAAACTCTCTATATTCAAAATTTTATCTCATTATACCATAAAAATAGAAAAAAAGTCAGTAATTGTCCATTTTAAGGATAAATAACTAACTTTTCTCATTTAATATTCTAAATTCTTCTGGTTTTTCTGATTAGAGGAGATTGTCAATCAAGTTATCAACTTCATCTTTTTCAACCTGAGGCGTTATCTTAGTAAGCATAATTCCAGCCACTGCTCGCTCAACCAAACCTTCAACATCCATCCATTTTTCATACTTCTCAGCATTCTCTATCTTAGGATTGGTCTTAGGACGATCAGGCGCAAAAATAGTACAACAGTCCTCAAACGGTTGGATAGAAATGTCAAAGGTATCGATTTTCTGGGCGATGTCAATGATTTCCAACTTGTCCATAGTAACCACAGGGCGGATGATAGGGGTGTTGGTCACAGCGTTGATAGCCTGCATACTTTCAAGAGTTTGGCTGGCTACTTGACCAAGACTTTCCCCATTGATGATAACCAAACCATTTCGTACCTCACGGATACGATCGGTAATCCGCATCATAAAACGACGGGTCAAGGTCATGAGGTAGGCTTCTGGCGCCTTAGACTTGATTTCCTCTTGAATCTCTGTAAAAGGCACCTCGATAAACTGGATATTACCACCAAACTTGGTTAATTTGCGGGTCAAATCTTGGGCCTTTTTAAGAGCACCAGGACTTGTGTAAGGAGGGCTGGCAAAGTGAACGGCCTCAATATCCACCCCACGTTTAAGGGCTAGATAACCAGCAACAGGTGAGTCAATCCCTCCTGACAACATGAGCATCCCCTTACCAGAAGTACCTACTGGCAAGCCACCTGCTCCACGAATGGTTTCATAGGAAAGATAGGCTGCTTCCTCACGAATCTCCACCTGAAGATTGATATCGGGATTTTTCATCTGGGCTTGAATAGTTGGGATTACGTCGAAAACAGCTCCACCAAGCGTTTGGTTGAGTTCACGACTGTCGAGTTCAAAGTTGTGATCGCTACGCTTACTAGAGATTTTAAAGGTCATGCCTTCCTTGTAGATGTCCTGCATAATCTCTTGGACAGCAGATTCAAGAAGGTCCACAGACTTTTCAACCTTATATACTGGAGAAAAATTTTGAATTCCGAAAACTTGCTTGAGTGATTCTGCCACTGCTGTGTAGTCCGCTCCATTGAGGTAAACGTGGGCACGGTCGCGATCTGCTGTCACTTTTACTTGGGGATAGATGGACAAAACGTCCGAAATATTATTGCGAAGTTTATTGATGAACCGCATACGGTTTTTACCCTTGGTTGACAACTCTCCGTAGCGAATCATAATTTCTGAATACTGCATGAATGCTCCTATCTTACTTTTCTAGTTTGATTGTAGATTAATTTTAGCTTGGTCAAAAATTGCTCGACCTGACTCATATCATTTTCAAGGTCTAGGCTTAGACGCACAGCTGACTGGGCTTTATCTTTGTCCACTCCCATGGCAATCAAGGTACCTGCAGGTTTTCCTGCCTTAGATGAACAAGCAGAGGTTGTGGAAATGAAAATATCATAGTCTTCAAAGGCGTGAACAATGACCTCACCACGAACACCCTTGATTCCAAAAGTCAAAATATGAGGGGCGAAGTCTTCCTCATCTGAAAAGATAAGAATATCTGGATAGTCCAAAAGCGCTTGGCGAATGACTGATCTCATCTGCCCTGTCTTACTAGCAAAGATATCTAACTTTTCCATAGATAAACGGAGAGCTTTGGCTGTCGCTGCAATCCCTGCCACATTTTCAGTTGTCGAGCGATAATCGTGCTCTTGGCCACCACCAGTCAAAAGAGGCGTAATTTTCTTACCAGACTTGATATAAACAAAGCCAACACCTCTGACACCATGAAACTTATGACTCGAAAAGGTCGCGAAATCCACTCGATCTGTCAGATACTTTTCAGTCGGAATCTTAGCAAGTGCCTGAACCGCATCAACATGGAAAGAAATGGTTGGCTTGTCTGCCAAAAGTTTTGAAATAGCTTGAATTGGCTGGATAGAGCCGATTTCATTGTTCACAGCCATGACTGAAACAAGCGTCGTATCAGGTCGTATCAAATTCGCTAGAGCATCCACATCCACAAACCCTTTCTCATCAACTGGAGCAAAATCCACCTCAAAACCTTGACTTTTCAGCCAGAGGGCTGACTCCTTGACTGCTGGATGCTCAATAGCTGATACGATGATGTGCTTGCCAAACTGAGCTTTTTCAAAGGTCACACCCTTGATGACCCAGTTATCCCCTTCTGTTCCACCAGAGGTAAAGAAGATTTCATCACTCTTCTTGCCAATTAAATCTGCAATTTGCTGACGGGAAGCATCTAAAATTCGTGTTGCCTGGTCTCCCAAACGATGGAGACTGGATGGATTTCCTACAATTTTCGAAGCGACCTGCATATAGGTCTCAAGAACTTCAGGATAAGGCTTAGTTGTTGCCGAATTATCAAAGTAGATCATGTTTTCTCACGCTTTCTAAAATCACTCCTTCTATTTTATCATGAAACGAAGCTTACGACAAGAAAGGGCAATTCCTCTTTTTTTAAGATTTTTTTAAAAAAATGAGGTATAATAAATCATAATTAAAGGAGAGTATCATGTCTAACTATCGTAGAACTTCAAAACCAAAAACAGAACACATCAAAAAGGGATTCACTGTCTTTCAAAAAACGATTGCTACCATCGGTAGTATCCTTGGCCTAATCACCGCTACTATCACCATCATGAACGCCATGGATAATAACAAAAACAACAAAAAAGAACCAACGACAACCCAAACAACTGTTGTCAAGGAAATTCAAAAGGAATCCCCTCAGGAAAATACTACACCTAACAAGGACAACACTTCTACTAAAGAAAATAGCCCACAAGAAGAAACTTCTCAATCCAACAAGAAAGAGGAGAAAAAAGAAGAACAGAAAACAACAACTCAGGACTCTTCTACACCTGCTACAAATAAAGAAACAAGCGATAGCGGAATACAGTCAAATACGACGAGTTCTGAAACTAAAACGAGCCAGTAGCCACTAAAATAGCTTCCCTCCAGATTTGGAAAGAAGCTATTTTTTTATTGTTGCAATACTTTTCGTGGTTTGGTTCCCTCAGCTGGACCGATGACACCTGCCATTTCGAGTTCTTCCATCAGGCGGGTCGCACGGTTAAATCCAACCGACAAACGACGCTGAATCATCGAAGCACTGGCTTTCTGCGTCTCGATAACCAGAGCCTTGGCTTCTTCAAAGAGCGGATCACCGCCAGCTTCGCCGTCAAAGACATCTCCTTCATTTTCAGGAACATCTCCTGGGTCAAAGCTTTCATCGTAGTCCGCATCAGCCTGAGCCTTGATGAAGTTTACGATGCGTTCAACATCATCATCCGAGATAAAGGATCCTTGCAGACGGACTGGGTGATTTTCATCAATTGGTTTAAAGAGCATGTCTCCTCGACCAAGCAGTTTTTCAGCTCCATTTTCATCCAAGATGGTTCGTGAATCTGTACCTGAAGAAACTGCAAAAGCCACACGAGACGGGACATTGGCCTTGATAAGACCAGAGATAACATCAACCGATGGCCGCTGCGTTGCGAGAATCATGTGAATCCCTGCAGCACGCGCCTTCTGTCCGAGACGAATGATGGCGTCTTCTACTTCCTTGCTGGCCACCATCATGAGGTCTGCCAACTCATCCACAATGACAACAATCAAAGGCAGTGGTACTTGTTTGTACTCAGACTGGGCATTGAATTCCTCGACCTTGGCATTGTAACCAGCGATATTTCGTACACCAACCTTAGCGAAGAGTTCATAACGGTTTTCCATCTCATCCACAACCTTTTGGAGAGCCTTGCTGGCCTTGCGTGGATTGGTGACAACTGGAATCAAGAGATGGGGAATATCATTGTAAACAGACAACTCAACCATCTTAGGATCGACCATCATAAACTTGACCTGGTCGGGTCTTGCCTTCATGAGAATGCTAGCGATAATGCCATTAACTGCGACTGACTTCCCTGATCCCGTCGAACCTGCAACAAGTAAGTGGGGCATTTTGGAAAGGTCAAAAGTGCGAGCAGTTCCATTGACAGCCTTACCTAGAGGAATTTCGAGGAGATTTTCTGGTTTAGTCTGAGACTGTTCCCAGAGTTCACGGAAGGAAACGGTCGCAATTTCAGAGTTAGGAACCTCAATTCCGACTAAGGATTTACCAGGTATTGGAGCCTCAATCCGAACATCCTTGGCCGCCAGAGCTAACGCTAAGTCGTCAGCCAGATTGGAAATGCGGTTAACCCGTACACCAACTGCTGGTTTGACTTCATACTTGGTCACTGATGGTCCAATTTCAGCCCGTTCAACTGTTACCTTAATACCAAAGCTGGCAAATGTTTCTTCTAGGATTTTGATATTTTCTCGAACAATCTTCTTTTCCTTGGACTGATCTTTGGGTTTATCTGGCGCAAAGAGTTGCAAGCTTGGTAGCTTGTATTCAAGGGCTTCCTTGGCAGAAAAATCAACCTGCACTTCTTCATCTTCAAAGTCTTCCTCGTCTGGAACTTCAACGTCAGCTTGAGGAAGGATAATCTCTGGTTCAATACATTCTTCCTCAGGAATTGGGAGGAGATCGTAGTCTGGTACTTCAGATAAGATTTCTCCAGTTTCAGGATCTACAGGAGGAAGCGGTAATGCATCCTTTTCTTCTTGTTCTCTCTGAATTCTGGCTGCTTCTTCAGCTTCTTGACGAGCCTTCTCTTCTTCTCTCTTGATGAAGCGTTCCTGTTTTCTCTGTTCCTGTTTTTCCATGAAAGATCTGAACTGAGCTCCAATAAAGGCAGCAACATCGTAAATAGACCAAGGACTAACTAAGAGTGCCCCAACTAGAATCAAAAGAACTCCAATAAAGTACGATCCGATATTTGAGAAAAGAAAGGCTATGGGAATATAAAGTCCGACACCAAGTAGGCCTCCACCAGCGAAGCTAGTCACCCGCATACCAGTCAGGTCCGTCATAACTTGAGACAGGGTCCCTTTTAGAACTGACTGCTCCAAGCCATATTTCCATACCAAGTAGGCCTCAAAAATCAAGAGCAAGCCAGCAAAGATACAAAGAAATCCTGACAGAAGCCCCTCTTTCTTGCGTATCCATTTAAAAAGAAAAAGATAGATGAGGAGGGCACCAATAGCCACATAGGCCAAACTTCCAACCACCAATCGAATGAGATTGTAAAGTGTGACACCAGCCGCACCGAGTTTTAGGGCAGCAATGACCAATAATAAGGCAATTCCTAAGGAAATCAACATCCTCTGAATAGCCTGTTTTCTTTCGAGTTCTGCTTTAGACGGTCTTCGTCTTGTCTTTGTAGTATTCTTGTTTGCCATTCTTCTATTATATCATATTTCAGAAACTTCTAGAGAAATCAAAAAAGACTGCCCACTTTTGTGTTCAGTCATTTGAATGTGATAACTATTGCTTTTCTTCTGCTTCATCACTATATTCAATCTGCTTCTTTCTAAATCCATATAGCTTTAATACAGAATTTTCATGTTTAGATTTATTAGAAATCAACTTCTTTTTCTTTAAGTAATCAAGAAGTTTTTCGTTAAATTTAGAATACGACACTTTCGCTTCCTGATTACCATTTCTACCATTATCTTCATTTTGATTTAATTTGTCCAAGGCAACTTCCCATTCAGTGTAGATATCATAATCTATTTGTTCCTTCAAGATTTGCATAATATCCGGTAATTCTAATAAATCTAAATAATCACCCAGCAAAGTAAGCTTATCTACTTCTATTTGACTTTCCGAATCAGAAATTAATTTTTTGAGAAGTTCTTTCCTATGTTCAAGTAAAACATCCCCCCTACTTAGAATATCTTCACAGAGTAAATAACTAATTTCTTTGTCTTTTAAATCTATAAATTCTGTTATATATCTGTTAACTAATCTCTGTATATTTCCTTGAAGACGAATATCTACTTTGTCATAGGTTTCGCGATTTATTAAATATCTAAACTCATCCAAATCAAAATGATTTTCTAATAGAAATGCTTTTATTTCTACTGCATATCTTATTTCCAATCTCCCATCTTCTAGAACCCCTCTTAATAGTTCTTTGTCTCGAATATCCTTTTCAAATCTTAAATAATCATTAAGGTTGATATGGAGAAATAAATTTAATACCTCAGGGTATTCTTCCTTTATAAACTCTAGATTAGATCTGTTAAAAACTATTCTACGTTTTTCTATAAGATCACTCAAATCATTTAGAGCCATATTCTTTTCATTAAATTCTTCGTAGAAGTATATTCCAATAATTTTTAAAAGTTTTATACGTAGATTTTCATCTAACTCTGTTGATTTTGAAATGAACTCTTTAAATTTTTCCTGTAGTGTCCTATCAGAATTGAAATACAAGTCTTTATTCAATCCAAAATTAGGTTTTTGGTTCATAAATTCTGCTAAACTATCTTCTCCTTCATTATTTTGGCTTAAATAAGCTAAAACAATTTCAGTATTCACTTCTGCTTTTTTAGTCTGAACAAGATTTTTTACTAGTAATTCTCGATTTTCATTAGATAGTTTATTAAATTTATCTTCTGTATATGTAATATAAAACCTTGGAATACTAGAAATTATCTCTTCTGCTGCTGTATCTTTGTCAAGTCTTAATTCAAACACACTATTATCGTTTAATAGTTTTTCAATATATTTAGGTTTATCAAGCATTTTATTTTCTGCTAGATCAATATACATCCAAACATAGTCTAAGAATTCTTCTCTATATGATAGACAATAGTCACGTATAGGATTTAGTTCGCTATGTTCATTAATCATTTCAAAGTTTTTGTGCTTAAACTCTGAATCATTGATAATATCGCCTAAGTAAAATCGTGTAAAAAACTCTAACGTTTCTTTTTGAATGCCATATAACTGATTATTATAAATAAAATCAATTATTTCTCTATTATAACTGTCTTTATCAGATAAAAAACCTTTAAATCTAATCTTAAGCCACTTTAGATTCTTCTTCACTATATCTATATTTCTATACTCCTCTTGGCGAAAGATCTCTTGATGTTCTTGCAAATAATTACTTAATGCATCCTCAACTATATTAATTTTATCAATCGTGCGTGATCCATGATATTCTCTAGCACTATTTTTATAATCAGTTTCTTCTAAGTCAACCAATGATAGTAAGGATAGGATTATACTTGGGTTAACTTTGAAGAATTCATTATAGTTTATGTAAGTTATGAACAATCTCGAATTATGTTCTAACCATTTTTTTAAGAATGTTTCAATAATATCTTCTTTGAAAATTACACCTTTTAATTTATCAACTCTATCTAAGGTCTTATAAAATTCAGTAATAAAGTTTAGGATAGCTTTTTGCTTAAATATATATTTAAGCTGTCGATCATATGGCCCACCACTTGTTGGATTTAACAAGAATTCAAAAAAACTATAATTTAACACATATTTCAGTTTATAATTATCTAATGCTAATCTCTTAACAATTTCATTAAAATTGGTAAGCTTTGTAGTGGGGCTATTCACTATATAAGAATTAACATTTTTTATAAAGTTCTTATCATCTTCTAAAAGTCCGTCCCCATAAAAATATGATAGATAATGTCTATAATTTTTATCTATATGATTATTATTGATAAAAAATGTCACAATATCATTCTGTTGTTCAGTTTCAGTCACTTCATTTGAATTAAGTAGCTTCTCTTCTTGAGGATTGAGTTTTTTAAATAAATCTCCTTGATTTCTTTGTAAAAGCGAAAAGTCTTTTGGAAAAATATTCTTATAAACTATTAAAGAAAATAGTTTATAAGGGTTAATTTCAAAGTCTAATGTCTCTTTATAAGTCAAATATTCATTACAAATATTAGTAATCAAACGCATGTCGTCAAGATATAAGGCGACATTCAGAAGAAAGACTTCATCAAAATATTTGTCTTCCCCCATTTCTATTAATATCTCGTTTAGTTTTATATGTGAATTCGAAGCAGTTACGACAGGAACTATAGGAATAATAAAATCAAAAAACTTCGTTCTCTCTTGTGATTCAAATAAATCATCCTTTACAAGATAGAAAAACACCAGTTTACGTTTGTGATTTGCCTTTCGATTTCTATTAATAATTATATTTAGTTCCTTCAATTTTTCAAAAATTCTAGAATCATTAAAACGTTCAATATCTTCAAATACTATAACATCCGCTTCAGACTGCTTAAACAAATAAAGTACATCATCTAAATAGCGATCAAAATAAGATACCCTTGAACTTTCATTTGAGAAGATTTCAATATCAGTTTCAATTTTTTCTGCCTTTAAGGATAATTTTTTGATAAAACCAAAATCTTTTTGTAGCTTCAGTAAAAAATAAATTCCATATACAATTAAAACAAATAAAATTATTAGTACAAGAAGGGAAATAATAGGTTTCGTAGTCCAAGATAACCAACAAAAGTTATAAACCAATTCACTCCATGAAGAAATATTAAAAAGATACAAAGATAATAGTATTGTTAAACTTAGATATAGTGTAATATTGAGGGGGTTGATCTGTGATTCAGCATCAAGAGTTTTAAAAATGGATTTCCTTATTTTGTTAGGATTTATTTGATGAAGCAATTGATTGATTATTTTTCCTTCAATGGTATTAATTTCGCGCTTATCGAGTCCATTTTTTTCACTACTTTTCATTTCATCATATTGCCCCAAAGAAATATGAATGAATTTTTTATCTGTACATTTCCTCTCAAAACTCTCAACAACACTACTTTTCCCCGCTCCATAATTCCCAGTAATAGCTACGTTGGTTACTTCCGAATTTTTGTCAATCGCAAATTCAAGTGCTCTTTCTGTCACTGGCTTTATTTCAACATCTTTATTTGAAGTAAGTGCTCGAAATTTATATTCTCTTTCCATTAATTTATCTCTCCCTCTAGTAATTCTTTAACTATTATTATATCAATTATTTATTGAGATATAAAGCTTTTAGTTATTTCTCGTCTCCTACCTAAATCAGCTATAAAATTGGTTCATTTAGAATCGGGAAAATTCTCCTCCACCATACTGACATGGGTCGCTTGTAACTCTTCATTTAGAATACTTTGACTACGGAACTTTTCATTCTCTGGCTTCTTTTCTAGAATCATTCAAGACACTTTTCACCTCCATAGTATTTATACAAACTTTAGTATTCTATCGTTTAAATGAAGAGTGAAAATCTCTACGATCTACTTCTATAT
The DNA here is from genome assembly GCF_003943385.1 of Streptococcus oralis. Lineage (GTDB taxonomy): Bacteria > Bacillota > Bacilli > Lactobacillales > Streptococcaceae > Streptococcus > Streptococcus oralis_CA. Next base: position 113,610 of record NZ_RJPI01000005.1, on the reverse strand, counting down.
CACTTTAAAGCCCAGTATCCCTAACTCCATTATCAAAAAAATGACTACCCACTTTCGTGTTCAGTCATTTTGGTATATGAATTCTTTTTATGCTTGTGGTTTGCGTAGGTAACCATAAACCACACCACTTACAATTGCTCCAATCAAAACAAAGACTAGGTAAAGAAGGGCATTTGAAGTAAGTGCGATGACGAAGATTCCTCCGTGTGGCGCCATGAGTTTGATACCTGCAAGACCAACGAGTCCGCCTGCCACCGCAGAACCAAGGATGAAGCTTGGAATAGCACGAGCTGGGTCGGCTGCACCAAACGGAATCGCTCCCTCAGTGATAAATGACAAGCCCATGATGATGTTTGTCAAACCAGAGTTGCGCTCTTCCTTAGTGAATTTATCTTTGAAAAGAAGAGTTGCGACAAAGATTGCAAGTGGTGGAACCATTCCTCCAGCCATAACTGCTGCCATAGCTACAGAACCACCTGAAGAAACAGTCGCTGCAAGCGTACCTGTACCAAAGACATAGGCTGCTTTATTAACTGGACCACCCATGTCGACAGCCATCATTCCACCAAGAACAATACCAAGAAGGACAGCTGAACCTCCTCCAAGACCGCCTAGGAAGTCATTCATAGCAGTGTTGATTGCTGCCATTGGAATGTTAACAGCCAGCATGACAAATCCTGTCAAGATTGTTCCAAGAAGTGGCAAGAGAAGGATTGATTTAGCACCTTCAAGTGAACGAGGAACTTTAACGTATTTCTTGATAGCAAGAACCAAGGCACCTGCGATAAATCCACCAACAAGGGCACCTAGGAAACCAGATGATACACCTGCAAGAGTTGAAGTTGCTTCACCACCTGCGGCATAAGGAATTTTACCAAAGGCAAAACCTTCTTTGGCAATAGCACCAGCAACGAAACCAGCTACCAAACCTGGTTTTTCAGCGATAGAATAGGCTACATAACCTGCAAAGACTGGGAGCATCAAGCCAAAGGCAGCGCCACCAATTTTCATGAACATAGAAGCTAGTTCATGGTAGGATCCGAGATTGCCAAGATTTTCATTTGGAACACCCAAAGCTCCGTCGATCAAGAAAGCAAGGGCAATCATGATACCACCACCGATAACGAATGGCAACATTTGTGATACACCACTCATCAAGTGTTTGTAGAAGGCACCACCAAGGCTTTGTTTTTCATTAGATGCTGTTGCAGCTTTTGCTCCATTAGCAGCACGATAAACTTCAGCATCTCCTGAAAGAGCCAAGTTGATCAATTCTTCTGTCTTACGGATACCGTCTGCAACTGGACGATTAACCAATGGTTTGCCGTCGAAACGATCCATCTCAACAGCCTTGTCTGCTGCGATGATAACTGCTTTAGCCTTACGGATGTCCTCTGATGTTAGTTGGTTCCCAACACCGCTGGCACCGTTGGTTTCTACCTTGATCCCAACACCCATTTCGGTGGCTACTTTTTGAAGGGCTTCTTGGGCCATGTAAGTGTGGGCAATGCCTGTCGTACAAGCTGTAACAGCTACGATAAAGTCGCCAGATTCATTGGCAGGTGCTTGAATAGGCTGCTCAGCTTTTTCTGAAGCTTGGTCAAAAAGTTCGATAACTTGATCTGCAGATGTTACTTGACGAAGTTTGTCAGCAAATCCGTCTTTCATCAAGTATTGAGACAATTCTGCCAAGGCTGCCAAGTGAGTGTCATTGGCACCTTCTGGAGCTGCAATCATGAAGAAGAGGTCTGTTGGTTGCCCATCCAAACTTTCATAGTCAACACCATTGTTTGACTTTGCAAAGAGAACCGTTGCTTCTTTGACAGCTGAGTTTTTGCTGTGAGGCATAGCAATTCCGTCACCCAAGCCAGTGGAAGTGAGAGCTTCACGCGCTAAGATTCCTTCTTTAAAGGTTTCAAAATCCGTCACATAACCATGATCTACTAAGCTATGAATCATCTCTTCGATAGCTGCTGTTTTTTCAGTCGCCTGCAAATCTAGCAACATGACATCTTTTCTCAATAGGTCTTGAATTTTCATCGTTTTTCTACCTCAACTTTTTCATATGTTTCTTTAATAAATTCTGCTGTTGCCAAGTCATCCGAGAAGGTGGTTGCTGTTCCACAAGCCACTCCCCATTTGAAGGCTTCTACCGCATCCTTGGATTTGACAAATTCACCTGTAAATCCAGCAACCATAGAGTCACCAGCTCCCACTGAATTTTTCACTGTTCCCTTGATTGGTTTAGCGAAGTAAGCTCCCTCAGATGTGACAAGAAGTGCACCGTCTCCAGCCATAGAGATGATAACGTTTTGAGCACCTTTAGCCAACAATTCTCGAGCATAGTTCTCGATTTCATCTAAACTTTCGAGTTTCACTCCAAAGATAGCTCCAAGCTCGTGATTGTTTGGTTTAACCAAAAGTGGCTGGTAGTCTAAACTATCAATCAAGGTCTGTCCTTCAAAGTCACAAACGACTTGCGCACCAGTCTGGCGTGTCAATGCAATCAAATCCTTATAGATAACATTGCCTAGATTCTTAGCACTTGAACCCGCAAACACGACCGTATCATCTGCAGTCAGACTAGATAAGATAGCTTTCAATTCTTCTAACTGAGCTGGTTCGACATTTGGACCCGTTCCGTTGATTTCTGTTTCTTGGTCTGCTTTAATTTTAACATTGATACGAGTATCTTCTGCTACTTGGACAAAACGCGTCTCGATTTTTTCCTCTGCAAGGGTATCTGTGATAAATTTACCAGTAAAGCCTCCAATAAATCCAGTCGCAGTATTAGGAATATCCAAGCGTTTCAAAACACGACTGACATTGATTCCTTTTCCACCAGCAAACTTATCATCACTGTCCATACGATTGACACTGCCGACTTGGACTTGGTCCAAGCGCACGATATAGTCAATGGATGGATTGAGTGTGACTGTATAAATCATACTTCTATTACCTCCGTTTTCTCCTTAATAGCCTGCAAGAGCTCGTGCCCTTGACTTGTGATGACAATAGCGCGTTTGAGTGGTGCTACCTTGGCAAAGCAAGTTTGACCAATCTTTGACGAATCCACCAAGACATAAGTCTGTTTGGCATTCTCCAAAATAGCACGTTTCACAGCTCCTTCCTCCATATCGGGAGTTGTATAATAACCATCGTCCACACCATTCATCCCGATAAAGGCACGGTCAAAGTGCAATTGATTGATTTGGTTAAGAGCCACTCCACCGATACATGCATCTGTTGCCATCTTGACACTTCCTCCAACCATGACAGTCGGAATCTGTTTTTCAACCAACTGAACCGCATGATGAATGGAGTTGGTCACAACTGTGATGTTCTTATTAATCAATTCCTTGATCAAAAAAGCAGTTGTCGTTCCAGCATCAATAAAGATAACATCTTGTTCCTTGATAAGAGAGGCTGCTTTCTGAGCCAGTAGCTTCTTCTCTTGAAGGTTTTTGACAGATTTTTCTTGGATGGTTTCTTCTTCCTGCAAGGAGTGGGGTAATTCTGCTCCACCATGCACACGGCGAAGCTTGTTTTCTGTCTCCAACTCATCCAAATCTCTTCGTACCGTTGATTCTGATGTTTCTAATAGACTAACCAATTTTTCTAGGGAAACTACATGATGTTGATTTAACTCCTCTAAAATCAGTTGCTTCCGCTCAGTTTTTAACACCAAATCACCTCCTGTTATCGTTTACACTATTCATTCTAGCACATTTTCTACCAAAGTCAAGCATTTTTTATCATTTTCTTTCAAAAACTATCATTTTTGCCAATTCTGGAATTTTTATTGCAAGATGAAGCGCTTTATGGTAGACTATTTTAGTAAGCATTGGAAGATTACTCAAGAGGCTTAAGAGGCCGTGTTGGAAACGCGGTAGGCGTGTAACAGCGTGCGTGGGTTCGAATCCCATGTCTTCCGTAGAAAAACCAAAACAATTTCTAGGATACGACATCTGTTGTATCTTTTTTTGTATTCTTTTTTTACAAAAGAATACAAAAGGCAAAAACAAAAAACGTTGATTTAACAACGTTTTACCAAGAAATGCAAAAGAATAATGGAGCCGGTGGGAGTCGAACCCACGTCCAAACACCTGCCAACATATTTGTCTACAACCATAGGTTATGTATTGTTTTAACAGTCCCTCGACACATAACTCAAGCCTAGGAACTGCGAGTCTATTAATCTCTTATCAAACCACTAGACAAGGCTTGATCGTATCTCGCTAATCATAAGACCTGTCATTGAACACGAGCAATCCAAATCAGGTCACGCCTGCTGGTTTTTAGGCAGCTAGAGCGTAAGAAGTGTTATTTTTTGCAGTTATATTTAACTGAGCGTTTACGTCGCCACACGGGTTGCAAAATATGCCTCATAATGCCTGTCGAATCCGTAACGACCCCAGGATATTAGAACTATTATAACCTATCTTCAAAAAAAATGCAAAATCAAGCCGTTTCTTTAGAAAAGAACCCCTTTTAAGGCTTCTGATAAGGCTTGATAACCGGCTACACTTAGATGGAGGCCATCCGTTGTATAGGCTGATTGAAGTTGCCCTTCTGAATCTGCCAAACTATCATAAATCGGCACAAAATCTACCTGCACATAGGCGGATGCTAGAGCATCATAGGCTTGATTCCATTCTCTAATCTTTTCATTGGTACGAATATATACTGTCTGCTTGTATTTCTCTCCCTCATTGACTGGCAAAATGGAAAGGAGCTTTATTTGTGACAGCGGATATTCTCTGGCAATCGATTGGATCACACCTTCAAGATTTTCCAAAGCTTCATTCATAGAAACATCTTTTCCGATATCATTTGTCCCAATTAAGAGAACAATTTGATCCACAGCACCACCATAAAGATGGGCATCAAGGTTCTCTAGCAAAAGTCCCGTCTGGTAACCTCGGATGCCACGATTGACAATCGTCTTGGTAGTCCCAAACAACTCTTGAAGAGGGTAATACTCCACTATCGAATCACCAATAAAGATGATATCTGGCTCTAGAACAGAAACTTGATTCAATTCACGATACTTGGTTTGAATTTTTTCCTGCTCCTTTAAGAGCCAATTCTCTAATAACTGTACTGCCACCTTATCCCTCTTTCTCTAACCAATTTTCTAGGACCTGATAAACGCCCCCCTGACTGTTCGCTGGAGCTAGGTCAGTTGCAACTGCCTTGGCCTCATCATCTGCATTTTCCATCGCATAGGCAATACCAGCCATCTCCAACATCTCGACATCATTTTCACTGTCACCAAAAGCCATGATCTGTTCCGATGTCAAATCCCAGCGCTTGAGTAATTCTTCCAATCCCCAAGCCTTGTGAACACCAGCTTGTAGGATATCGATACAACCATAACCACTGGAAACAGCTCTTACATGCCCATCAAAGAGATCATTGATTTCCTGCAAAACAGAACTCGATCGTTCTTCACCAACGACCATGCTCATTTTAAGCACTCCACCAAAGAGGTCAGCTTGTAACTCTTCCACAAAATTCATTCGTTGATAGAGTCTTTCAATCATCTCTGGAGTCATAAATTTATCAAGGTCTGTAAAAACAGTGCCTTTCTTGACAAAACTCCCATTCATACTAGTGACGACGAACTGATCTCGACACTCCCTCCCTTTAAAATGAACTAAAGCCTTGTCAACCATAGCATCATCCCAGGTCTGAGCTTGAATCAGTTTATTGTTTTCAAAAATACGCGCCCCATTGGCAACTACTAGGATCACTCGTTCAGCCAAGTGTCCCAATAGTTCTCTCATACGATGAACTTCATTCCCCGTCGCAATGACAAAACGGATGCCCCGCTGATCCAGCTGATCTAAAATCTTTTCCAAGCGTGGAAGATCCAGCTGCCCCCTCGGATCCAGCAAAGTTCCATCCATATCCGTCGCAATAATCTTAATCGTCATTTTACTTCCTCTGGATTCAAGCTAGTCCCACTTCAACCCTACATGTTCATTCATTTCTTTATAGGCTGTATCAATTCGTTCCTTGGTCGCCTCATCCAACTTGTCACGGTGACTGCCCCCCTCAATGAAGTCCTCTAGGATATAGGTTTGATAGAGGAAGAGCGGATAACCCTCTGGAGAGTAAGTCCCTTTGGGTGTTCGATTGACCCAAGTCGGATGTGCTTTGGCAGTTTCAATCCTTGTCTTGCCATCTTTTTTCTTAATGGTCACATCCATGAGGACACCGCGCTCCGTCCACTTGGCATTTTCCTCGTCTTGCATGGTTTCAATGCGCTGGTTTGAGAGGAAATTTCCCATGGAATAGATAATCAGTTTTTTGTCACCATCTTTTTCAACCGTTTCAGCAGGTTCAACGACGTGAGGATGCCCTCCAAAGATAATATCAGCTCCCCAGTCAATCATCTTGTGGTACAGTGTCTTTTGTTCTTCCGTTGGTTCTAGCTGGTACTCAATTCCCATCTGAGGCATGATGACAGTAATATCCGCTTCCTTCTCTGCACGCTCAATTTCCGCCTTCATCTTATCTTCGTTTAAGTCAGAAAGATAGCGATTATAGTCCTCTTGGGAAATGGATTGTTCAATACCGTTAAAGCCATAGGAATAGGCTAAGAGAGCTACCTTGATACCATTGACCTCCTTGATAACTAGTGGAGCTTGGTCACGGGATTCGTGTGTGTAGACTCCGATGGGTGTCATTCCAGCCTTTTCAATAGCTTGAGCTGTTGAAACTACTCCCTCAATTTGAGAATCCAAGATGTGATTATGAGCCAAGTCTAGAACTTGATAACCTGCATCCTTTATCGCATCCATAACTTCCCCTGGTGCATTAAAGAGAGGATAACCTGCCAAGTAGTGATCTTTGTTCACTGTTCCTTCAAAATCACCAATCACCAAATCCGCTTGTTTGAGCCAAGGTTTTACATACTCAAAATTTTCATGGAAATCATAGGTCCCATCTTCTTTAAGAGCTGTTCGGTAGATAGGGATATGATAAAGAAGGTCACCATTTGCCATGATACGGGCTGTCGTTTCACCAGACTGATTTTCTTTGGACTGACTAGACGTCGTAGTCTGACTGTTAGAACTCGTTCCCTTGCTGCCTTGTACTGCTCGAACTAATAAGTTTCCCCCCATGGATAAGGCAACTGTAAGCAATAACACAATAATAAACTGGGCATTGGTCCAGGATTTATAATTCCGAAAGAAATCAACACTAGTTCTCCACACCCCATAAAGAGAGTCCTGAGACCGTCTATCTTGTCGCTTTTCCATCTTTATCCCCCCTTGCTTTTACTGCAAGTCCTTTCTTTTATTATACCACAGACAAAAGGGGAATACCGTTTATTATATTATTTTTTAGAAACTTCTGTGACTTTCTTTCTCGCCTATTTTGTGTTATCATGTAGAGGTAATGAAAGGAGAGAAAATGTCTGCTATAGAACGTATTACAAAAACTGCTCATTTAATTGATATGAACGATATTATCCGCGAGGGGAACCCAACTCTACGCGCGGTTGCTGAGGAGGTCACTTTCCCACTGTCTGACCAGGAAATCATCCTTGGTGAAAAAATGATGCAATTCCTCAAACATTCTCAGGATCCCGTTATGGCTGAGAAAATGGGGCTTCGAGGTGGGGTTGGATTGGCTGCTCCTCAGTTGGATATCTCAAAACGCATTATCGCTGTTTTAGTGCCAAATATTGTGGAAGAAGGTAAAACTCCACAAGAAGCCTACGATTTGCAAGCTGTTATGTACAATCCAAAAATCGTATCCCACTCTGTTCAGGACGCTGCTCTTGGCGAAGGAGAAGGTTGCCTATCTGTTGACCGTAACGTGCCAGGCTATGTTGTCCGCCATGCCCGTGTCACTGTTGATTACTTTGACAAAGACGGCGAAAAACACCGTATCAAACTCAAAGGCTACAACTCTATCGTTGTTCAGCATGAAATTGATCATCTAAACGGAATCATGTTTTACGATCGTATCAATGAAAAAGATCCATTTGCCGTTAAAGAAGGACTCCTCATCCTTGAATAAAGAAAATCCCGTTGCAAGACGGGGTTTTGTGTTATAATAGAGGCATGAAAACAAATGATATTGTCTATGGCGTCCACGCCGTTACAGAAGCCCTCCTTGCAAACACTGGAAATAAACTTTACCTCCAAGAAGATCTCAGAGGCAAGAATGTTGAGAAAGTCAAGGAACTGTCTGCTGAGAAAAAAGTCTCCATCTCTTGGACTTCAAAAAAATCCCTCTCTGAAATGACCGAAGGCGCTGTCCACCAAGGTTTTGTTCTACGAGTGTCCGAATTTGCCTATAGCGAGCTGGATCACATCCTTGCCAAAACACGACAAGAAGAAAATCCACTTCTATTGATTCTGGATGGTCTAACTGACCCTCACAACTTAGGTTCTATCTTAAGGACTGCTGATGCGACCAATGTTTCAGGTGTCATCATTCCCAAGCACCGCGCTGTCGGAGTGACTCCTGTCGTTGCCAAAACGGCCACAGGTGCTATTGAACATGTACCGATTGCCCGAGTGACCAACCTCAGTCAAACCCTTGATAAACTCAAAGATGAAGGTTTCTGGACCTTTGGAACGGATATGAACGGCACTCCTTGCCACAAGTGGAATACAAAAGGGAAAATCGCCCTCATCATCGGAAATGAAGGAAAGGGCATCTCTAGCAACATCAAAAAACAGGTTGATGAAATGATTACCATTCCGATGAATGGGCATGTTCAAAGCCTCAATGCCAGTGTTGCTGCAGCCATTCTCATGTACGAAGTTTTCCGAAACCGACTATAAAAAAGTTTCCAATCATTTGATTGGAAACTTTTTTATGATTATACTCAATGAAAATCAAAGAGCAAACTAGGAAGCTAGCTGTAGACAGTACTTGAGTACGGCAAGGCGAAGCTGACGTGGTTTGAATTTGATTTTCGAAGTGTATTAACTATGTTCTGTAATAAATTTGTAAGCTTCTTGACCTGCGATTGCCCCATCACCAACTGCTGTTGTCACTTGGCGAAGGTCTTTCTGGCGAACATCCCCAACCGCAAAGATACCATCAACGGCAGTCTTCATGTGGTTATCTGTCACAATCCAGCCTGCCTGGTCTTGGATATTCAAATCGTTGACAAAATCACTAACAGGATCCAAACCAACATAGATAAAGACACCACCGAAGGCTTGCTCTGTCACTTGACCCGTTTTCACATTTTCAAATACAACAGATTCTACTCGGTTTTCACCTTTGATTTCCTTGACTACAGAGTCCCAGATAAAGTTGACTTTCTCATTAGCAAAGGCACGGTCTTGCAAGACCTTTTGAGCACGAAGTTCATCTCGACGGTGAACTATAGTAACAGTCTTGGCAAAGCGAGTCAAGAAGAGGGCTTCTTCTACCGCTGAATCTCCACCACCAACTACCAACAAATCTTGATCACGGAAGAAAGCTCCATCACAGACTGCGCAGTAAGAAACACCACGACTATTCAGTTCTTCTTCTCCGGGAACTCCCAAGAGACGGTGTTTTGACCCAGTTGCCACGATGACAGTACGGGTTTCGTAAACTTGATCATCAGTGATTACCTTCTTATAGTCACCTTGGTCTTCAATATTTTCAACATAGCCATAAAGGTGCTCTACTCCAAGGTTTTCAAGTGGTTCAAACATCTTTTCAGCCAATTCAGGTCCACTAATGTTGGCATAACCTGGATAGTTTTCAATATCAGATGTGTTATTCATTTGCCCGCCTGGCAGACCACCTTCAATCAAAGCAACTTTCAGATTGCTTCGAGCAGCATATAAGGCAGCGGTCATTCCCGCAGGTCCAGCACCGATAATAATCGTATCGTACATTTCGATTCCTTCTTTCTTGTTGTAACTATCTTTATTCTAACTGTTTGAAGTTTATTTAGCAAGCATTATGCTCTGAAAACTAAAATGAGACTCATGACGGCAAAGGATAATACTGGGATCACCAAAACCCCAATCATGATCATATCATAGAGATGAGCTTGACGGGCCTTGGCTGTCTTGTCCACGCCAGACATGGCTCGCAATCCAATCCAAATCCCTAAAGAAATCACGACGAGAATGGTCGTTAAGATCAAACTCTCGAAATATAAAGAAAATAGTTGCAGCAGCATGATCTCTCTCGTTTCTATCTTTTTTAAAGAGTAAACTCAGCTAGTCCACCTAACTGAGTTTTCCTTTTACTATTATATCAAATATAAGTCCGTTTGTAACTAGCGAAGAATTCTTTTGTTCGTTCTTCTTTCGGATGATTGATGATTTCATCCGGTGTGCCAGACTCGATGATTTTCCCTTTATCTAGGAACAAAATCTTATCTGCCACTTGGGCTACAAAAGACATATCGTGACTAACCAAGATCATGGTCTGACCAGACTTAGCAGCGTCTGCAATAGACTTCTCTACTTCGCCGACCAGTTCTGGGTCAAGGGCTGAAGTGGGTTCGTCCAAGAGCAAGACATCTGGCTTCATAGCGAGAGCACGCGCTAGAGCAACCCGTTGCTTTTGTCCACCTGATAAGTGGCGAGGATAATGCTGTTCACGGTCAGAAAGACCAACCTTGGCCAACTCTTCCTTGGCTATTTTTGTTGCTTCCTCATCTGATAATTTCTTAACAACAACCAAGCCTTCCTTGACATTGTCAAGGGCTGTTCGGCGTTCAAACAAATTGAACTGTTGAAAAACCATGGATAGCTTGCGACGAAGGGTCAAAATCTCTTCTTGGCTAATCTGAGAAAAATCAACTTTGAAATTGTCAATCTGAATCGTTCCACTATCTGGAGTTTCAAGGTAGTTCAAACTACGAAGAAAAGTTGATTTTCCTGCTCCAGATGAACCAATCAAGGCAACCACTTCCCCCTTTTGGATATCCAGGTTTAGGTGATCCAAGACAGTCTGACCTGAAAAGGATTTACTTAAATTCGAAATCTTAATCATTAACGAAGGTCTCCTTTCACATCTGTAGACACTGTGTCTGGGGCTGAAATAGCCATTTTCTTTTCAATGAAACGACCGAGGCTTTCAATTCCGATATTGACTACCCAGTAAACAAGAGCTACGGAGATGAATCTCTCAAAGTAACGATAATCCGCTCCGCCCAAAATCTGAGCTTGCGCAAAAACTTCGACAACCCCCGCGCTAAAGGCTAGAGAAGTTCCCTTGGTCAAACCGATAAGGGAATTGATCAAGGTTGGAGTAGCTACCACCGCTGCATTAGGAATAATCACACGACGATAAACTTGCGCTCGAGTCATACCAAGACTACGCGCCGCCTCAATTTCACCTGGATTAACAGAAAGGATGGCTGCACGAATCGTTTCACTTGCATAAGCCGCCTCATTAAAAGCAAAGGCCACAATCGCAAAAAGCGCTGCAGGAATCGCATTGATATTGAAACCAGTTCCCCATTGCTGGTTGATAGCTTTCAGTGCCAAAGGAATTCCGTAGTAGGTCAACATAAGTTGAACTAGGATTGGGGTACCTTTTAAGAAGCTGACAAAAAAGGCCTGCAAGGGATATAGAATCTTAACACGATTGATCTTAACAATGGCAAAAATCAAAGCAAGTAGCAAACCAAAGAGCGCACCTCCAAGCGTCAACATCAAGGTTGTAGGCAGTTGCTGGACAATCCTTGGAATTCCATCAAAGACCGAACGCAAACTAAAGAGCTTACCATCCGGAATGAGTTGCATCAAACTTTGGTACCAATCTGATGCTAAAAATGTTGTAACAGTCATAAAAACATCCTCTCCTGATAATGATTCATTCTACCATACTTCTGCTCGCAAGCAAATTATTTGCTACGGGCTGATCAGACTTTGTCTACCTTCTAGTTTATCACACTTTAAAACAGGGAGGCTATATATTTTACCTATCAAGGAGATAAATAAAAACTATCTCAAACCTAAGTCCTCATAGTTTTTTCTATAGCCGATTTGTTTAACAGTACCATTCTCCACCAAAATTGGACGTTTCAATAACATGCCATCACTCGCTAGAAGTTTAGCTGCTTCTTGTTTTGACAAACTTCCCACCTTATCTTTCAAGCCCAGTTCACGGTATTTGATCCCGCTGGTATTGAAAAATTGTTTCACTTCAAAACCGGAAGTTTCCAACCAGTTCAAAATCACGTCTTCACTTGGTGTTTCTTCTACGATGTGGACAGCTTTGTAGTCCAGTCCAAGTTGATCCAATTCATTTTTTGCTTTCTTACAAGTTGAACATTTTGGGTATTCGATAAATTCTAACATCTTCTTTTCTTTCTATTTTTTATTTTCTTGAAATGCTGCACCTTCATGTTGCAAGAGCCAGGCTTTCTTTTCGACTCCAGATGCATAGCCTGTCAAGCGATTGCCTGACCCCAGCACCCGATGACAGGGAACAAGTATGGACCAAGGATTGCGCCCCACTGCTCCTCCAATCGCTTGAGCAGAAGCCACTTGCAGGTCTTGAGCTATTTGTCCGTAAGTTACTGTTTGACCATAAGGAATGGCCTGTAAGTAATCCCAAACCCGCTTTTCAAAATCTGTTCCAATGGGAGCTAAAGGTAAGTCAGATAGATCCTGAACACTGCCTTCGAAATAGGTATCTAAATAGGAAATAACTTGCTCTAATACAGGATGGCTAGCAACTTCTTCTATCGTTTCATCTCCTAATCCCCTCTCAAAATGAGTTTGGTCCTGTACCCAAATTCCATACAAATATTGCTCGTCAGCAACTAAGGATAAAGTTCCAATTGGCGACGGGTAGAGCATCTTTGCGTACTTTTTCTGCTTCATTTTTTTAATTTCTGATAGGCCAAACGTTCCCCATCAACTGGAACCTTACCAACCTGTTGGAAGCCTAGCTTTTCAAAGATATGCTGCATGGCCTTGTTTTCTGCATGCGTATCTGAGCGAAAATCTAGATAATCAAAACCTTCAATCAAGCCTTCTAGGAAAGTCTGAGCAACACCTTGTCCTTGGACATCTGCTGCCACAGCGATACGGTGAAAGACCAGATATTCTGATTCTTCCCCCTGCCAACTTCCTTCATAAATGGCTTCATAGGCTTCCTCTGGACTCTTGGTTACAGCAGCATAAGCTAGCAGTTCTCCTTCTTCCAAGGCCACATAGGCTTGGCCTGAGATGATATCATCAATAATGATATCTGCATTTGGATAGCCATTTTGCCACTGGTCGCTACCAGATTTGGCTAAGCACTTTTTAGCATCCTCCATCACCTGCATAATCGCATCCACTTCGTTTGGAAAAGCTAAACGAATCACCATCTTTTCCCCTCATTTCTAACTATTTTCTCTCATCATAGCATAATTTAAAGCTTTCTACAAGCAGTTGAAACTTGACTTTTGTTTTTTATTATTTTATAATCTAGTTATTAAAACTAGATAAAAAGGAGTTGGAAATGAATTCTAACTTTTCCTACCCAAAATGGGAAGACATTCCAAACATTGACCTCTATCTGGATCAGGTTTTACTTTATGTCAATCAGGTCTGTGCCCCTATCTCTCCAGATAAGGACAAGGGACTAACAGCATCTATGGTCAATAACTATGTCAAACATGGTTACCTGACAAAGCCAGACAAGAAAAAATACCAACGCAAACAGATCGCCCGTTTGATTGCCATCACCACTCTCAAGTCTGTCTTTTCGATCCAAGAAATCGCTCAGACCCTTAATACTCTGCAAACTCAAGCGAGCTCAGACCAGCTCTACGATGCTTTTGTAGACTACATGAACCATGGGATTGATCCAGAAAATCCTATTATCCAAACTAGCTGTCAAACGGTTAAACTCTATCATCAAACTCTAGACTTAATCCTTAACAAAGAAGAGGAGGTATCCCAATGAATACTAGCCTAAAACTCAGTAAAAAACTCAGTTTTGGAGAAGAAATTGCCAACAGCGTGACCCATGCTGTCGGTGCCGTCATCATGCTCATCCTACTCCCTATTTCATCCACCTATAGTTATGAAGCACACGGATTTTTATCATCTTTTGGTGTCTCTATCTTTGTTATCAGTCTGTTTCTTATGTTTCTCTCGTCAACCATTTACCACTCTATGGCCTATGGTTCAACCCACAAATACGTCTTGCGAATCATCGACCATTCTATGATTTATGTGGCTATCGCAGGCTCTTACACGCCGGTCGTCTTGACCTTGATGAATAACTGGTTTGGCTATCTCATTATTGCCATTCAGTGGGGAACGACCATCTTTGGCATCCTCTATAAAATCTTTGCTAAAAAGGTCAATGAGAAATTCAGCCTTGCTCTTTATTTGATCATGGGCTGGTTGGTTCTGGCTATCATTCCTGCCATTATCAGTCAAACCACACCAATTTTCTGGAGTCTCATGGTAACTGGCGGACTCTGTTATACAGTTGGAGCTGGATTTTACGCTAAGAAAAAACCTTATTTCCACATGATTTGGCATCTCTTTATCCTAGCAGCATCTGCACTCCAATATATCGCGATTGTTTATTACATGTAAAAAAGTTGAGAATCTTTTCTCAACTTTTTTCTTTACACATATTGATAAAATACTGGTGCAAGCGAGCATCATCTGTCAATTCTGGATGGAAAGAGGTTACCAGCATATTCTGTTCTTGAGCTGCAACGATTTGATCATCAACTGTTGCTAGAATTTCTACACCCTCTCCAACACTGCTGATAATAGGACCACGGATAAAAGTCATGGGAATCTGACCGACTCCCTTACATTCTGCCTCTGTATAGAAGCTTCCTAGTTGGCGTCCATAAGCATTACGCTCTACTACTATATCCATAGTCGCTAGATGACTTTCTTCCTGAGAAGTAATTTTCTTAGCCAGCAAGATTAAGCCCGCACAAGTTCCAAAGACTGGTAAGCCATTGAGAATAGCTTCTCTTAGAGGAAGCAGCATGTCCTGGTCTCGCAAGAGCTTGCCCATGGTTGTAGACTCACCGCCAGGCAAAATCAAACCAGACAAGTCACTCTGATGTTGTTGAAAATCATCTAAATTTCTGATTTCGACACTAGTGACTCCTAATTTATCTAGCACTTTTGCATGTTCTGCAAAGGCTCCTTGCAAGGCCAATATTCCGATTTTCATCTATTTTCCTCGCTCTGCCATAAGAATTTGGATTTCATTCTCATTGATACCAACCATGGCTTCCCCTAGATCTTCAGAGATTTGAGCCAAAATTTGAGGATTTTGGTAGTTGGTCACCGCTTTGACAATGGCACTTGCTCGTTTAACAGGATCTCCTGACTTGAAAATACCTGAACCGACAAAGACGCCCTCTGCCCCCAATTGCATCATCAGAGCAGCATCTGCAGGTGTTGCCACACCTCCGGCTGCAAAGTTGACAACTGGCAATCTTCCATGTTCATGGACGTATTGAACCAATTCTACAGGGACTTGCAAGTCCTTGGCAGCCACATAAAGTTCATCTTCGCGTAGATTTTGAATACGGCGAATTTCTTGATTCATCATGCGCATATGACGAACGGCTTGAACGATATCTCCTGTACCGGGTTCTCCTTTTGTACGAATCATGGAAGCTCCCTCAGCGATACGACGCAAGGCTTCACCCAAGTCCTTAGCTCCACAGACAAAAGGAACTTGGAATTCTTTCTTGTCCACATGGAAACGGTCATCAGCTGGAGACAACACTTCACTCTCATCGATATAGTCAATCTCAATAGCCTCTAAAATCTGAGCTTCAACAAAATGTCCGATTCTAACCTTTGCCATCACTGGAATACTGACCGCTTCTTGGATTTCCTTAATCATCTTTGGGTCGCTCATACGGGAAACTCCACCAGCCGCACGAATATCAGCTGGAATCCGCTCCAAGGCCATAACAGCAGCTGCACCAGCAGCCTCTGCAATACGAGCCTGTTTAGGGTTCTGAACATCCATGATAACCCCACCTTTGAGCATCTGCGCCAAATTTTTATTTAATTCATAACGATTTTCAGTCATTTCTTTTTCCTCATCATTTGTATTGGTAGCTACCATTTCATTTTAAGCTAGATTAGAATGAAGTACAAGATAGAAAAACAATATTTGTCTGGGTACAGATTGACAAAAAACTACCTGACCTTCAGTTGAGGCCAGATAGTTCATCCATTTCTATTTTTCAGCTGTAAGTGCAGCCATTGTGATATAGTTGTATGGTTTGTTAAAGTGTGGCAAGAAGAATAGGTCTGTCAATGCCAACTTGTCAATTGTCACATGCTCTTGGATAGCAAGTGAGAACATATGGATTCCCATACCGATTGATGAGTCATGAGATACCATTTGCGCACCTAGAATTTCGCGGCTGTCTTTGTCAAAGACAATCTTGATGGCAACTTCGTGGTTGTCATGTTTGATAAATTCTGGTTTTTGAAGATCGTTAAAGCCTGTTTCAGTTGCGTTGTAACCAGCAGCTTTAGCTTTTTCAAGAGTCAAACCAGTCGAAACCATGTGAAGACCGTAGATAGAGATACCGTTTGATCCTTGTACACCGATTCCTTCCAATTCATGTCCACAAGCGTTATAAGCACCAACAATACCAGTACGTACAGCATTAGATGCAAGCGCGATGTAGCTAGTGTCTTTACGAGCGTTGTCATAAACAGTCGCACAGTCACCTACTGCATAAACACCTGGGATTGAAGTTTCTTGTTTCTTGTCTACAAGGAAGGCACCGTTGCGGAAGAGTTCAATCTTACCATCAGCAAGAGCTGTGTTAGGACGGAAACCAACTGCAAGAACAACCATGTCCACATCAAATGTTTCTTTGTCTGTTACCAAGCGTTCAACTTTTCCATCACCTTGGATGGCTTTAACTGTTTGACCAAGAGCCAAGCGGATGTTGTGGTCTTCCAAGTTTTTCGCCATCATTTGAGTGAAGTCTTTGTCATAGTAGCCGTTCAAAACAGTGTCTACGATGTCAACAAGCACCACTTCTTTTCCAAGACGCTCGAAAGCTTCGGCAAGTTCTACACCAATGTAACCACCACCAACAACGGCAATGCGCTCAAGGTGTTTGCTCTTGTCTTCAAGTTTTTCAATAACTTCCTCAGCGTTTTGGTACAATTTAACAAATTGTACATTTTCAAGAGTTGCTTTGAATTCGCGGTTGCCCTTAACAATTTCAACACCTTCGATTGGAGGCAAGATTGGAGTTGAACCAGTAGCAAAGATCAATTTATCATAAGACTCTTTGTGTTCTTTACCTTCAACTTCTGCTGTCACAACTTTGTTATCGTAGTCAATTGAAAGAACTGGTGAGTTCATGTACACTTTAGCACCTTTTGCTTCCAATTTTTCTTTATCAGAGTAGAAGAGACCTTCTGGGCCATCAATTTGTTCCCCGATCCAAAGCGCCATTCCACAACCAAGGAATGAAATATTTGAGTTTTGGTCAAATACAACGATTTCATTTTCATGTCCAAAGTTGTCCAACATAGTGTTGATACATGCTGTACCAGCGTGGTTAGCACCAACTACAACGATTTTACTCATAGAATAATTCCACCTTTAAAATTTAATTTACCCTTCTAGTATATCATTTGCTGTTAGCGTTTACAAGGTATTTGCTTGGAATTCTCTTTTTTTCAGAAAAAATTATTCTTTGCTATATTATTTGTTTCATTTCCTTCCAATTTTTAAGCATATTTCTTGACTTTTGTTAAAATTTATTTGTGAAAACGCTGACTTTATGGTATGCTAGATACATGGAAAGAAAATGTAAGGGGTTAAATTTTCTATTAATCTAACTTATCTTGAATGATTTCCTACAAGAAGAAAGGAGTTGGTAGCTTGCCTCTTCGTTCACGTTCTGAACGGCTAATGGGAACAACTATCACGATTTCATTAGTAGATGAGCAGGCAGAAACCCTGCTTCAAGGTGCTTTTGACTTGCTCAAGGAGCTCGAATACCGCTTCAACGCCAACAGTCAAGAATCCGAACTGATGGAAATCAACTACCAGGCTGGAATCGCACCTGTTAAGGTTCATCCTGACCTATTTGAACTGATTGCTCTTGGACTGGAGCATAGCCTAGCTCCCTCTAGCCATCTAAATATCAGTATCGGTCCCTTGATTCAAACCTGGCGAATCGGATTTGCAGATGCACGGCTTCCAGAGTTAAACGAAATCGAAGCTGTCTTGCCTCTAGTTAACCCGCATTTTATCAAGTTAGATCCGACTAGCTCTACTGTCTTTTTAGATAAGAAAGGAATGAAGCTTGATTTAGGTTGTTTAGCCAAGGGCTATAGTGCAGATAAGGTTGCTCAGTATTTGAAAGAGCACGGTGTCACCTCTGCCTTGATCAATCTCGGAGGAAATATCCTCACCATCGGGAATAACCAAACCAAAGAAGGGAAAGCCTGGCAAATCGGTATTCAAGATCCGCGAAATCCTCGTGGCAATCATCTCCTAACCATTCCTGCTTCTAATAAATCCGTTGTCACTTCAGGTATCTATGAACGCCACCTGACAGTAGATGGAAAAGACTATCACCATATCTTTGATAGTGAGACAGGCTTTCCTGTCGAAACCGATCTTGCTAGCCTAACGATTGTCTCTGATAAATCCGTTGATGGTGAGATATGGACAACACGCCTTTTCGGAGAACGAAGCGCTTCTATCCTCTGGCAAGTCGAAAGTATAGATGGGATTGAAGCCATCATCATCGACAAAGAGGGGCACCTTGCTTGTTCTTCAGGCCTTCAAAATTGTATTATGTAAAAAGAGAAAGGAAATCTCATGCTAAAACTTATTGCCATTGTTGGAACGAACTCTAAACGTTCTACAAACCGCCAATTGCTCCAATACATGCAAAAACACTTTGCTGATAAAGCTGAAATTGAACTCGTTGAAATCAAGGATATCCCTGTTTTCAACAAACCAGCAGATAAACTTCTTCCCGCTGAAATTCTTGAGATTGCAGCCAAAATCGAAGCATCTGATGGTGTGATTATCGGTACTCCTGAGTACGACCACTCTATCCCTGCAGTTTTGATGAGCGCTCTTGCTTGGCTATCTTACGGTATTTACCCACTTTTGAACAAACCAATCATGATTACTGGTGCTTCTTACGGTACACTTGGTTCATCTCGTGCCCAATTGCAACTTCGTCAAATCTTGAATGCTCCTGAAATTAAGGCAAATGTTCTACCAGATGAATTCTTGCTCTCACACTCTCTTCAAGCATTTAACCCAAGTGGCGACTTGGTTGACCTTGACGTCATCAAGAAATTGGATGCCATCTTTGATGACTTCCGTATCTTTGTGAAAATTACTGAAAAATTGCGCAATGCACAAGAATTGCTTCGCAAAGACGCTGAAGAATTTGACTGGGAAAATTTGTAAGATAGGAGACCGAAAGAATGAAATTTGTTGGACTTGTTGGATCAAACTACGATCAATCATATAACCGCAAACTCTTGGAATTTATTCGTCGCAATTTCAAATTCAAATTTGAATTAGAAGTCCTTGAAATCGACGAAGTTCCAATGTTTAACCAAGACGAAAAATGGGACGAAAGTTTCCAATTGCGTTTCTTGTATAACAAGATTACACGTGCTGATGGTGTCATTATCGCTACTCCTGAGCACAACCACACTATCTCAGCTTCTCTCAAATCTGTACTCGAATGGCTTTCATACGAAGTTCATCCATTTGAAAACAAGCCTGTTATGATTGTGGGTGCATCATACTATGACCAAGGAACATCACGTGCCCAAGTTCACCTTCGTAAAATCCTTGACGCTCCAGGTGTTAATGCCTACACGCTTCCAGGGAATGAATTCCTTCTTGGTAAAGCTAAGGAAGCTTTTGATAACAACGGAAATATCACCAACGAAGGAACTGTTAAATTCCTTGAGACTTGCTTAGATAACTTTGTAAAATACGTAGGAGTCGTTTCGAAATTGAAAAAACCAAAACCAATCGAACCAGAAGACTTGGATTGTGGAAAACCAATCGCTACAACCATCACAGAAGTTGATCCTGACGATCCAGAATGGGTAGAAAAAGTTGCTGCAATCACTGGCGCTGTTTCTGGTGATACCTATGTCAAATTGGACCACGGTATCTTGACAGTTAACCAAATTGATATGTTCTTGAAAGCTATGCCATTTGAATTGACATATGCTGACGACAACAACCAATTCCTCTACTACAACAACGCTCACCAAGATCCAGACACCATGTTTGCCAAACGTGTGCCACCTCAATCAGGTAGCCGTATGTCGACTGTTCATGGTTCTCTTCCACCAGCACGTATGAAGAACGTAGAGTGGGTTATCGGAACACTTCGCAACGGAAACCAAGAATACGTCCGTACTATCGTTCCAGGTTCTCCTGCAGGTGTCATCAACACCCACAACTACCAAGCGATGTACTATCCTGACGGATCATACGCTGGTATCAATGAAATCGTGTTTAACTTCCAACCATGGCTTGACTGGTACCTAAAAGAAACTGGTCAACGTTTGGTAGGTGGTAGCGGACCATTTGCTCCTGCTGCTGGAGGTCATGGAGACGCCGATGCTACTTCTGGCGCTTCTGATTCAGGGGATGCTGGAGGCCACGGTGGTGACGCTGACGCTACTTCTGGCGCAAGCAACTAAGAAACCAAAAAGGAGCCACTTGGCTCCTTCTTTTTTATTGCAAAAGAAAAGGGGAATGTAAATCATCTACAACCCCTTTCATTTTATGAGTTTGGATCATCAAGACTACGGCCGTGCAAACCTTTTTCACGTTGTACCTGACGTAGTTTTTCTGGTGTGACGTCATTTCCTTCCTCATCCACAATTTTAATTCCTTCAATGTGGTGACGAACAGAACGACGATAGCCTTCGATGTACTCCTCACGAAGTTTAGCTTGTTCCACTTTTTCAGCAGAAGTTAAGCCTTCTGTTTTTTTCTTTTTGGCAAGCTCGTTGATACGAGCGATTTTTTTCGGATCCATTTCTTCTCCTTTGTGATAAGGTTTAATCCGTTTAACAGATTTTATTTTTTATTTGGTATTAATTTGATTGAAACGTGCAAGTTTAGCTGCTTTTTGAGTTAAATGAGACAAGATAGCCAAACGATTTTGACGGACATCCTGATCTTCAGCCATTACCATAGTATTTTCAAAGAAAGCATCAATAACTGGGCTAAGCGCAAAGAGTTGTTCTAATTGCTGACTTGCAGTCCCTGACAAAACGAGTGATTCTACTGCTTCTGCCAAGGCTTTCTCTTCTTCATTCTCAAAGAGAGCTGGATCAACAGTATCAGTCCCTTCGGCTTTTTCAGCCAAGTTAAAGGCACGTGAAAGGGATTCAACAGATGGTTTGAAGTCTTCTTTCTTGCTTGCTTCTACAAGAGCACTTGCTGCTTCCAACATATCCGCCACGACAAAGTTCAAACTTGCAAGGACTGCTTCCTTAATGTCTTTTGGAATTGAACCCATCATCTTATCGACACGAGCCTTGATAAAGTCCATGACCTCCGCTTTATTTTCATAAGTTAAGCTGTCGAATTTCAAAGCATAAAGGCTGTCAATCAGCTCATCCATAGCAATGTGCCAACCAAAAGCATCCAAGATACGAACTACACCTTGAGTTGCACGACGAAGGGCATAAGGGTCATTAGAACCTGAAGGAATCAAGCCTACTGAGAAGAAACTCAAAATCGTATCCAATTTGTCTGCAATGGCTAGAACTGCTCCAACCTTGCTCTCTGGAAGTTTGCCTTCGGCTGATGTAGGCATGTAGTGTTCACGAATAGCAGCTGCCACCGCTGGAGTTTCTCCAGCAAGAAGGGCATATTTTTCACCCATAATACCTTGGAGTTCGTCAAATTCACCAACCATACCTGTCAACAAGTCAAACTTGTAAATGGCTGCTGCACGAGCTAGGTCAATCGTTTCATCCACTGATAAACCAGCTTTTTCCGCCAAAAGGACGGCAATCTGACCTGTACGAATCATGTGTTCACGAAGGGAACCAATCTTTTCGTGGAAGGTCACCTGGTTCAATTTTTCAACAAGATCTGCAATGACCAATTTTTGGTCTTCACGCCAGAAGAATTCACCATCTTCCAAACGGGCAACTAATACTTTTTCATTTCCTTTGATAACATTTTCCAAATGCTCTGCATTTCCATTACGGACTGAAATGAAGTTTGGTAAGAGTTTACCGTCTTGATTACGAACAACAAAGTAACGTTGGTGTTCCTTCATCGAAGTCACCAAAACTTCTTCTGGAACTTCAAGGTATTTAGCATCAAAACTTCCCATAAAGGCAGTTGGGTATTCAACCAAGTTCAAGACTTCGTTCAGCAAGTCGACATCAATTTCGATACGTACGCCATGTTCAGCTTCGATTGCCTTGATTTGGTCAACAATCATTTGCTCACGTTCACGAGGATCTGCGATTACAAACTGGCTACGAAGGTCTTCTTCATAGCTCAATGCTGACTGAATCTTGGTTTCTTGTCCCAAGAAACGATGACCGCGACTCACACGACCGCCCTTGATATCAAGGAAATCCAAATCGAACTCTTCTTCATCTAAAAGAACAGTCAAAGTGTGAACAGGACGGATATATTCAAAAGTATTGTTAGCCCAGTGCATGCTGACAGGGAAAGTCAGTGACTTCAATACGTCTACTACACCTGGAACAATGGCTTCAACTGGTTGGCCTATTTCTTCCTTGGTAACATAGACATATTCTTCACCCTTGATTTCACGGAATTCAATATCTTCAACTGTCAAGCCTTTCCCACGGACAAATCCTTGAGCTGCTTTGGTGAAGTTTCCATCACCATCCAAGGCAATTTTCTTTGCTGGCCCCTTGAAATCTTCTGTCAAATCAGACTGTTTGTCTGCAAGACCAGTCACACGAACAGCTAAACGACGTGGGGTTGAGAAGGTTTGAATGGCTTCAAAGGAAAGACGATTTTCTTTTAGGAAAGCTGCCATTTTTTCACCTAGTTGTTTTTCACTTGGAGTTACTACATAGGCTGGTAACTCTTCAAGACCGAGTTCTACTAATAAGTTTTTTGTCATGTTTTTTCTCCGAAAAGTATCTTTTTATTTTCCAGTTTGCCTTATGTGATTGGCACGCAAGCAACCAACTTCGTTGTTTCATTGCTAAAATTGGAGCCGAAAGTCTCCAATTTTGCCTAGTATCCTTAGCTTCACTAAGGATACCTTCATCACTACAGCAACTGGCTCAAGGCTCACTCTGTTCGCCCATTTTCGTAATTTGTCACTCTCTTTATTCTGCGTCTTCTGCTAAGAGTTTAGCTCGTGTTGCTTCATCCAAAAGTGGGTAGCCTAGGCGTTTGCGTTCTGCGACAAAGGTTTTGGCTACGACACGGGCCAGGTTACGGATACGAGCGATATAGCCTGCGCGCTCCGTTACGGATACGGCACCACGCGCGTCAAGCAGATTAAAGGTGTGTGAACATTTGAGAACATAGTCATAGGCAGGGTGAACCAAGCCCTCTTCCAAGGCACGACCAGCTTCTTTTTCGAACTTATCAAAGTTTTCTAGCAACATTTCTTGGTCCGAAATTTCAAATGAATATTTTGAGTGCTCGTACTCAGGCTGGATAAAGATTTCTCCGTATTTTACACCATCAGCCCACTCAATATCATAGACAGAGTCCACTTCTTGGATGTAAGAAGCCAAGCGCTCCAAACCATAGGTAACTTCCGCAGTCACAGGGCCAGTTGCCAATCCACCAACTTGTTGGAAGTAAGTGAACTGAGTGATTTCCATCCCATCCAGCCAAACTTCCCAGCCAAGACCAGCTGAACCAGTAGAAGGATTTTCCCAGTTATCTTCAACGAATCGAATATCGTGCTCCAAAGGATTGATACCCAATTTTTCCAAAGACTCAAGGTAAAGTTCTTGAATGTTTGATGGAGAAGGCTTCATCACCACTTGGAATTGGTGGTGTTGGTAAAGACGGTTAGGGTTTTCCCCATAACGACCGTCAGCAGGACGACGTGATGGCTCTACATAAGCCGCATTCCATGGCTCAGGCCCGATGGCACGAAGGAAAGTGTACGGACTCATGGTTCCCGCACCTTTTTCATTGTCATAAGCCTGCATGAGCATACAACCTTGGTCATTCCAAAATTGTTGCAAAGTCAAAATAATTTCTTGAAATGTTAATTTCTTAGACATTGAATACTCCTTAATAAAAAATGATTTCTTGCGACACGAGTCTGCCTCGTCGATTATACGAGGCAAGACGAGTTAGTACTGCGTCTAGCTCAGCACCCTAGTACTGAGCGTAGGGCAGTCCGACTGTAAGGAGGTTTCTGCCACTGACGTAGTGGAAAGTCAATTTTTTAGACATTGTTTACTCCTTTATTTATATTATCTTCTTAGGTTTATTTATCAAGCAACCAAGAAAAAGCTGGGTTCTGAAAAATATGACGTTTGGGAACAGTTTGTAAATTCTGATCGCATTCATCTATTGTTCCTAATTTCAAAGCGCAAACTTCTGGTATATTTTCTTGAGTAGTGAAAATTTGACTATGACAGTTCTGGCAATAATAACGTTGTTTCCCTGGAGATGAACTGTAGGTAACCAAATTCTCTTTTTCCATACAATGCCAGGTTTTTGCTGCTAACTTTGGCATTAACTGTGTAGGCCGACGCAGTTGCTTTCCGACAGAATGAGCAATGGCAAAAAACTATTTCCGATAATTCTTCATCTAGAGTGTAGGTGACTGCTTTACATAAACAAGATCCTTTAATCATTATGTTCCTTTCCTCTTGGGTATTTGACGAAATTCAAAAAGAACCGAATTTCAACACCCAAGCCTTGCGACTAGGGGCGTCAGAAACGCGGTTCCACCCTAATTTATTACTTCATTGTTTTTAAAAATACGACAGAAAGCGCCAGTTCCTTATCTTGTTCTGCTTGGCTCCCACTGTCCCAAGTTCGCTTGAAGAACGCCATAAGACTTTCTTTCCTGTTGAATATTATATCAGAAAGGCACGAAATTTACAATTCTTTTTCTTACTTTCTAAAAATCCATCTCATCCACACGTGGTGCACCAGAAGTCACCGAGATAGTCTTTAAGATTTCTCGCTCTTCTGTGCTGAGTTCAATCCCAAAACAGTCAAGATTGCTCTGGATGCGAGAGGCTGTCACTGACTTAGGTAGTGGTAAGAAGCCTTCTGCCAAACTCCAAGACAAGGCGATTTGAGCCACTGATTTCCCATGCTTTGCAGCAATTTCTTGGACTTCTTTCTTGTCAAATAACTCTCCTTGCCCAAAAGGTCCCCAGGCCTCTAGGAGAATTCCCTTCTCTCTGCAGTAGTCAACCACTTCCTCTTGATAAACTCCAGGTGCCAAGCGCACCTGATTGACCGCTGGAATGATTCTTGCCGTCTCAAGCAAGGCATCCAAATGCTTGGGAAGGAAATTACTAACTCCGATAGCACGGATTTTACCTTCTTTATATAGGTCCTCCATCGCTCTCCAGACTTCAGCATTACGAGTTTTCCATGCGTCATTTTCTCTTAGTGGTTTTGGATTTGGCCAATGGATAAGGTACAAATCTAGATAGTCCAATCCCAGTTTTCCCATTGATTGCTCAAAAGCTTGGCGAGCCTCTTCATAGCTGTGATTGGTATTCCAGAGTTTGGTCGTTACAAAGATTTCTTGGCGTGGAATACCACTATCTCGAATAGCGCGACCAACACTCTCCTCATTTTTGTAGATAGCTGCTGTATCGATATGGCGGTAACCAGCCTTCAAGGCTTCTAAAACAGCTTGGTAGGCTACTTCTCCATTTTCAGCTTTCCACGTCCCAAATCCTAAAACTGGGATTGAAACGCCATTATTAAGTGTGTAAAATTTCATCGTTTTTCCTTTCTATGTGAAGAAAATCTAAAGAAACAAAGCCAGATTAACAGAGGCATGTCTCTTTAGATTTTGAAGGTTATTGATCACGGTCATAATACATTTCGTGAGCTTTCAAGCGAGAATTCAGCATTTCCGGAACGGTCACAAATGTATAACCTTGGTCTTTCAGATATTCTATAATCTTTGGAAGAGCATTAACTGTAGCGCCATGAATATCATGCATAAGAACGATCGATCCATTACGAACCTGATGCTGAATCTCTGTCAAAATAGCTGTTTCATTCTTACTCTTCCAGTCCAAACTATCCACATTCCACATGATAAAGCTCAAGTCCAGACTGTTACGGATATCATCAGTAATGGCACCATAAGGCGGACGCATGAGTTTAGAACTCGATCCTAAAACCTTGGTCAAGGCATCTTCTGTATCCATGATTTGCTTTTTAGCATCTTCAAGAGTCAATTTTGAAAGAACTGGATGATCCCAGCTATGGTTTCCCACAACATGCCCTTCAGACTTCATTCGTTTCAGAAGATCTTCATTGCCAGCAATGTTTTTACCAAGTACAAAGAAGGTCGCTTTTACATTGTACTTAGCCAATGTATCCAAAATTTGTGTCGTTGTAGATGGATTTGGACCATCATCAAAAGTCAAGGCTACAACTTTTTTATTTTTTTGTACAAAGTAAGCTTGGTAGAGCTCAGCATCCTTTTCTAATAGATAAGAGGACTCAATGACATCAAAGAAACTGGATATTGGTAGGGCAATTTCCTCCAGAGTCTCCCCTGGATTCTCAGGATAAAGGATGATTTGACTATCTTTATAATCAAAGCTCCATGATGCCAGATCTTGGTCTGTAAAGTTTTTTAGAACCTGATCAATTTTTGTCTGGTCGAGCTTCTTATCTTCTAGAATTGATTTGATTTGACTCAGTAGGAGTTCCTTAGCCTTGCTAGTATCTTTGAAAAGTTGACTAAGAGTAAAAAGTTTACCATCTTCTGTCAAGAAAATTTTCCCTAAAGACGTCTTTTCTTTTTCTTCAACCTTTGCTGCAGACAAATCGTAGACTTGCTTACTGATATTACGAGCAAGAACTCCCTTTAAAACAGGATCCAATTGCTCGGTATAATAAAAGACCAAATCTTCTTTATCTTCCAGCTTTTCTTTAATATCCTGGTTGATTTTTTCCCTAACAGGCGCAATGACTTCCTCCCCTTGAAGAGGATAATAGACAATCACTTCAGCTTGACCTTTTCGGAAATGGTCTTTCTGGCTGCCTGCGTTGAATTGTTGGTCTTTTTCGTTTTTTAAGGCTTCAATTTTTTGTTCATAGGATTGTTTCTGTAGAATCTTGTGACCAATCACGCCACCTAGGCAGATCATAGCAAGACTTAAAATACCTACTAAAACAAGTAATACATTTCTCTTTTTATCGTGGGAAACACGCTTCTCTCTATTTTTCTTCATATCTCCATCATATCAAATCAGAACTATAATTTCAATGATAAATCGATATTCTTCTATTTTTGAAAGAAATAATAAAAAGCCTAGATAATCTAAGCTTTTCAAGTATTAGAAGCGAATCGCTTCACGTGTTTTTTCATAAGAAGAAACAAAGCGATTTGTGACTCCTGGTTCTGCAACTTCCAAGGCCTGAGAAATCTTCTCGAATGATGCCTTATAGTCAAATTCTTTTTCAAAAATTTCAAGCGCTTCATTGAAAGCTTGCTGGATACGCTCATCAAATGAACGGTAACGGTTTGAATACTGCAAGAGTTGCTCCGTCAAGGTCGCATATTGAACAATATTGTAGGTTTCTGTTTCAAGAGCCTCCATGTCATGGGTTGCAATTTCAAGAATTCGTTTAACAGATTCAATATTAACTTGTGCTTGTTCTAACTCTGCCATCAGATCTTCTGTGTTATGGCTTGCAGTGAAGAAAAGTTTCAAGAAACTTTGAGGAATACCTGGCAAGTTTCTCTTTTCCATGTAACGTTTGATAGTATGCAAGCGATTCACATAGACATTGGCTTTCTGACGAGCATTGATGTCGTCTTTTTCGATTTGAGCTAGGCGTTCGCTCACAGAAATTTGCTCATCTTCAATATCTTTAAGATTGCTTTGAAGTGAATTAAACTGCTCCTCTAAAATAGAGTAAGCTTGAGTTGGCTCACCCTGATCTTCAGTTGCCTCTGTGATCGCTGTATCAAGCCCTGACAATTCAGCTTGAAGACGGCGGACATGATTCCCATCACTTTCTGGGAGAAGATAAGTTTTATTCAAGCGTTCAAGGTCTTGAACCAAAACCTGATTATTTTCTTTCAAGTGATTGAGGTAGGTTGGAAGCGTTGAAAGGAGACTTTCAACGACTTTTTGGGCAGCTATTTCACGCGTGAAGATATCGTAGAGCGCATTAATCTCTTCTTGGATTTGTGTATTTTCATACTCTGCATTATCCAATTCCAACTGGCGGATGTTTTCTTGATTATTTTTCAAGGATTCATGTAAAAGTTGGAAGCGTGACTCGATGTCCGTTTCAGTGAAGTGATAATTAGCATCCAAGAGTTTACGGTAGCCTTCCTCCAAATCTTCCAATTGTTCTGGAAGCTCTGTTGACAAAGTCTTCACGAGAGATGGAACACGATCAACGATATGTGTCAAAGCGAGAATATGATTTTCAGTTGAATCAAGAATCGCTGCAGCTTCAACTGGGTCACCTGAAGAGTTCAAGGTTACAAATTGAGAAAACTCTGACTGGATATTTTCCAATTGTTTCTCAATTTCAGGAAGGGCTTTACCATACTGTTCCGAATTTTCTGCTACGGTATGTTGCAGATTTTCAAATAAGTCCAAAGCATGCAGAACACGTCCACTATTCTTAGACTCTTGTTTTTCAAGCTCTGAAAGCGCATTGCGAATCGCCGCAATGTCTTCTTCAATTAAATCAATTTGACTTTCGATTTGATCGATTTGGTGAGTCGCTTTGAAAAAGCGAAAAGAATTATTATAGCCTTCAGCCTCAAACAGGTTATTTTCAATATCAGCAAATGAGTTAAGGGATAAATCAACCCATTTTTGATTCCATTCACGGAAGGTTACCTGACTTTGACCAATCAAATGCATGTTTTTAACCGCTTCAACCTCATCATTTACAGGAAGGTTGTAGAGTTCTTCTTTTCTTTCTTCGAGGGCCGTCAATCTACTTACATTACGCTTACGTAGGAAGATTGCCGCTACATAAGCCAGAATCAAAATGACTGCAATCGCAACCATTAGATAAATTAGTTGTCCATTAGACATATCAAACTCCTTTTATACTAGAAACAATCGTATTGATTATATCATATTTTTTAGGTCATGGGAACTATTTCCCACATTTTTTAGACGTCAAGGGTACTGTAAACGGCATTTTCTTCGATAAATTCACGGCGAGGTTCAACTCGGTCACCCATCAACATATCAAAGATTTTATCAGCTTCTGCTGCATCATCTACCGAAACACGCGCCATCAAGCGATGTTCAGGATCCATGGTAGTTTCCCACAATTGGTGGTCGTCCATTTCTCCCAAACCTTTATAACGTTGGATGGTTGGTTTTGAACGCCCTTCACTATGACGTGCTAAGGCTTCTTGGAGTTTAATTTCTTGATCTGCACCAGGTTGAATGTATTCTTTGATCTCACTTCCAACTTTTACTCCGTAGATTGGCGGTTGAGCAATGTAGACATATCCAGCTTCTAGAATTGGTTTCATGTAGCGGTAAATCAAGGTTAACAATAGAGTACGAATGTGGGCTCCATCGACATCGGCATCAGTCATCAAAACGAGTTTTTGGTAACGAGCCTTAGTGACATCAAATTCTGCACCAAATCCTGTCCCCATGGCTGTGAAGAGACTCCGAATTTCTTCGTTTGCAAGGATTTTATCCATGCTAGCTTTTTCAACGTTCAAGATCTTACCACGAATCGGCAAGATAGCTTGGAATTCACGGTTACGACCAGATTTAGCTGACCCACCAGCTGAGTCTCCCTCAACGATAAAGAGTTCGGTTTCAGCTGGGTTGTTCGAAGAACAGTCTGCTAGTTTTCCTGGAAGATTGGAAATTTCCAAACCAGATTTCTTGCGAGTGACTTCACGCGCACGCTTGGCAGCTACACGAGCCTTGGCAGCCAAAATCCCTTTTTCCACGATGCGCTTAGCAATCTGCGGATTTTCCATGAGAAAATCAGAGAAGGCATCGCTGAAGAGACGATTGGTAATCTTAACCACTTCGCTATTGCCCAGTTTGGTCTTGGTTTGTCCTTCAAACTGCGGATTTGGATGCTTGACAGAAATCACAGCAGTTAATCCTTCACGGACATCTTCCCCTGTCAGGTTGTCTTCATTGTCTTTTAGTAGCTTATTTTTGCGGGCATAATCATTGATAACACGTGTCAGCGCTGTACGGAAACCTTGCTCATGCGTACCACCTTCATGGGTGTGAATGTTATTGGCGAAACTCATGACGTTTTCGTGATAACCAGTTGTGTACTGCATGGCTACTTCAACTGTAATATCATCCATCTCACCGTCTGTGTAGATTGGCGTATCAAAGATCACATCCTTGTTCTCGTTGATATATTCAACGTAGCTAGCAATCCCACCCTCATAGTGGTAATGTTTGCTTTGTTCTAGACCTTCGCGCTTATCTGTTATTGAGATTCGAAGACCTCGGTTCAAAAAGGCTAGTTCTTGAATACGTTTGTTTAATTTGTCAAAATCAAAGGTCGTTGTTTCTGTAAAAATCTCTGGGTCTGGTGTGAAGTGAACTGTTGTTCCAGTTTTATCCGTATCTCCAACGACCTCAAGATCAGCAACAACATGACCACGACGGTATTCTTGGTAATGAATTTTGCCGTTTTTGTGAACATGAACATCTAGTTGCGTTGAAAGAGCGTTTACTACTGATGAACCTACCCCGTGGAGACCACCTGATACCTTATATCCGCCACCACCGAATTTTCCTCCAGCGTGAAGGACTGTAAAGACGGTCTCAACAGCGGGACGTCCTGTCTTTTCCTGAATGTCAACAGGAATTCCACGACCATCATCCACAACGGTGATGGAGTTATCTGGCTCTATAAAGACTTGGATGTGACTGGCAAATCCAGCTAGGGCTTCGTCAATTGAGTTATCAACGATTTCCCATACTAGATGGTGAAGACCTTCTTTTGAAGTCGATCCAATATACATACCTGGACGCATACGAACAGCTTCAAGTCCCTCCAAAACTTGAATTTGACTGGCATCATAATCCTGTGCCTGTTGATTTTTGATTTCTTCTGTCATTTTTTTCCTTTTTCTTACATGTCTATTGCTTGTCTCAATGTCGCAACGTTTTTAAAAAGATAGGCATCTAAGCCAGCAGCTTTACCTGCCTCTACATCAATATTTCTGTCACCAATGACCAAACCAGATGTAATATGATATTTATCACGTAAATAAATCATGGACTCAGGATCTGGTTTTCGTTTGAAGCCTGAACTGGCAGTCACTACTTCTGTGAAGTAGTTCGCTATCTGAGTCTTTGCAAGAAGTTCTAGAACTTGGTCATTTCGATGAGAAACTAAGAAATGACGGCCACCCTTGTCATAAATGTCTTTGAGTAGTTCTGGAATTCCCTCAAACAAAACTGGATACTCTAGCTCACGCGCTTCATTTTCTTTGTAGTTTTCTAAAAAATTCTCGATGTCTGGGGCAAACTTCTCAATGGCAAAAGCTGTCGAAACCTTCAAGGCTTCGTAAACACGGTCGTGCTCTTGCTCTATTCCGTATTGGGCTAAGGTTTCTACAAAGGCTGCTGTAGAAGTCTCATAATTATCCAATAGGGTACCACCTAAATCCCATATGTAGTCGTGATATTTCATACCCTTCATTATACCATTTTTTTATGAAAAAAGCGATGATTTCCTAGATTTTTCCAAGCAAAAACGAGAGCCGAACTCTCGTCTTACTGTTGATTTCCAAAGACATCTCGATAGAGCATGCCGACTCGTAAACTTTCAGCATCTCCTCCCAATTGCTCTACCAACTCATAGGCAAAGGCAAGTGCGGTTGACGGTCCTCGGCTAGTTGTTAGATTACCATCTACAACCACTGTTTGCTTTTGATAAATTCCGTCAGTAATTTGCTCCTGAACTCCGTCATAACAAGTAAAGTGCTTGTCTTTCAGGACACCTGCTTGATGGAGGGCGATTGGGGCTGCACAGATGGCAGCAATTTTCTTTTCTGCTTGATCAAAGGTTTTAATCTGTGAAATGAGGGCTTGATTGTCTCGTAGGTGAGCTGAGCCTGGCATGCCACCTGGAAGAACGACCAAGTCATAGTCGGACAAATCGCCATCAAAGATACGGTCGGCTTTTACCTGAATGTCATGCGACCCTGTCACCTGCTCTTCAAATCCTACCATATCACAAGAAATGTTTGCTCGACGCAAGACATCGACTACTGTCAAGGCTTCAATTTCTTCAAAACCCTGGGCTAAAATAACTGCTACTTTTGCCATAGTGGCCTCCTTATTTGATTTGTTTTAGGACGACTTTCTTTCGTTTGAATGGAACTTTTCCACTTTTCTCCTCCGCTAGGTTGGTCTGGTAACTCATAGATAAGAGGAGACCGACACCAATGAGGTTGCTAATAATTGCGGAGCCCCCTTGAGAGATAAAAGGTAGAGGAATCCCTGTCAAAGGAAGTAAGCCTGTCACGGCACCGATATTTTCAAAGATATGGAAGAGCAACATCATGATAAATCCAGTCGAAATGTAGGTGTAGAACTGGTTATTTGACCTGAGAGTAATCTTCAACATCCGATAGATGAGAAGTAAGTACAGGGCAACGACAAAGACCGAACCAATAAAGCCAAAGTCTTCAGCAATTACTGTGAAAATCATATCACTCTCACGTACTGGAATGAGGAGATTGGACACATTGAAACCTTGCCCAAACAAGCCACCACTTCCAATCGCAATTTGTCCCTGCGCCTGTTGGTAAGTCGTTGTTTGCGCGAAGTCAAAGGGATTGAGCCAAGCCAAGATGCGGTTGATCTGGTAAGTTGGCATCCCAATCTGATGTAAGAAGGCACGTCCATCCTTGCTTATAAAGATGGCCATGAAGCCTGCAACTGCAGTCACTCCTGTCGCAAAAACAGGAATGATAATCTTCCATGAAACACCTGAAAGGAGAACCATGCCTGCAAAAATAGCTACAAAGACCAAGGCAGTCCCTAAGTCACTTTGTAGTGCTAAGAGGATCAAGACTGGGATGGTAAAGGCAATCATCCAACCAATCAATAGGAAATCCAAGGGAATAGTTCGTCG
The DNA here is from genome assembly GCF_003943385.1 of Streptococcus oralis. Taxonomy (GTDB): domain Bacteria; phylum Bacillota; class Bacilli; order Lactobacillales; family Streptococcaceae; genus Streptococcus; species Streptococcus oralis_CA. The sequence goes on along the minus strand of NZ_RJPI01000005.1, from coordinate 80,349 downwards.
CCATTCCTTGTGTTTTTGAGTGAATTGTACGATGACTCGAGCCAACATCAAGATATAGGAAATCTTCATGAACTCCGATGGCTGAAAGAGTGTCGTTCCACCAATTGATACCCAGTTTTTGGCACCTGTAGAAGCTACCAAACTCGGATTGTAGAAAACAAGAGGTAGGACCATCAAAGCTAGCCCTAGACCATAAAGATAGGGAGTCACCTTCCATAAAAACTCGGTATTGAAGAACATGACCACAAAACCAATGACAAGGCCCAAGGAAATCCAGGCAATTTGCTGGCCTAGTATTGGTAACACATTATTTGGATAGTCATGACTAACTGCTATATAAATGGCCACTACTCCAATCACCAGTAAACAAAACACTGGTAGGAGAAGGCTATAATCGACTCGAGAGTCGAAGGAACGTTTCATATTTTTTACCTCTTCTCTTTCTTGGATTTTTCTTTCATTCTATTGCGACGGAATTGGAGAAAATCAGCTACAGCAGGCTCTAGCCGTTCTCTAGAAAGAACCTGAACAGCCCTTTCTTTTGACAAGGCCTGAGCGATTTGTTTGCCGTAACGCTTGCTGACGACACGGCTGTCTAAGATTAGAGCAATCGAACCTTGGTCAGATCGTCTAACAGTACGACCCAGGGCTTGTTTTAACCGAATGATAGCCATCGGCAACTGATAATCATAGAAAGGATTTTTCCCTTCTTGGCGCAGTTCTTGGTTTAATTTTTTGGTTAAAGGTTCTTGGGGATTTTGGAAAGGCAATCTCGGAATTACTTGGATTACAAATGGATGGGTAGAAAAGTCAACTCCTTCCCAGAAACTACCTGTTCCAAGCAAGATTTGGCGTTCACCTTTTTCAAAACGTTTCTTCAGTTGGCTTGGTTCCCCATTTTTATACTGAGCTAGATGCGGTTGGTCGAGCAAGTCTGAAACTGCCAGCAACATCTCTTTTGAGGTAAACAAGACCAGTATGGGTTCTTGAAAGACTTGTAACCTTCGGATAACAGAAGCCACTTCACTAGCATAGTCAACAGGTGAAACTTCTGTCACAAGAGGAAAATCATCGACTAGAAAGACTTCTTGTTGCTCCTGCTTTACTACATCAAGCCTAACAAGTGGAGCATCTGGAAATCCCAATAAATCTGCTAAGGAAACCCGATTGCTGATTTCAAGAGTAGCCGATACTCCTAGGAGCCTGCAATCTTCTGGCAATAGGTCTGCTAGTATAAAGCGGCCTTTTTTACTTGAACAAATCAAGACATCCTTGCTCGATTTCTCTGCTGTAGCAAGCCAAAATTCACGGTCCGAGGTGAAAAAGTTTGCAATCTCTCTATACTCTGGGAGAGCTAACTCCGAAAAATGCTGGCGCAAGTGTTCGAGAGAATCCAACCACTTTCCATTCTTAAGACCTGATTGATAGTGCTCCATCAAGTAACGACATTCAAAACCTATACTCTCAAGCAAGCGTTTCTGAATCAAATCTTCTTCTGACTCCAAGGACTTTTCAATTTGAGTTACAAGTTCCTCAAGTCGATAAGACTGCTGGGCCAGATTTTCGAGAGCTAGCAGCATTTTTTGAGCTTCATCCAAGATCACCAAACGGTTATCTACAAACTCTGGATTGTCTTCCAAACGAGTGACCAGATAGGCATGATTGGTCAGAAGAACACGACTGGTCTTGGCCTTTTCCTGCCCTCGTTTCCAAAAATCCTCTGTAGCAAATAAACTTTTCTTTGAAAGTTTGCCATCGTGGACTAGTTCTGGCAGAAAATGCTGATAGCGATAAAGTTGCCCGATTTCGTCCAAGTCACCAGTCTCTGTCTCCGTTAGCCAGATGAGCAGTTGCATTTTAAAGCGTGTGAAAAGACGATTGGACTCAGATCGATGGAAAACTCGGTGAAAGGCATCCAGTTTCAAGTAATTTTGAGGCCCCTTGAGACTATGAATCTCCATATGGAAGACCTCTTTTAGGCGTTGACCTTCTTCTTGCATGATCTGATTTTGAAGAATTTTGGTCGGAACACTCACTAGGATACCTGCTTGACTCTCCAAATTCAAAGCTGGGAGGAGATAACCATAAGTCTTGCCCAGTCCCGTTTGAGCTTGGATAAAGGAAGTCTGGTGTTCTTCCAGTAATTGCTCAATCTTCTCCGCAAATTCCAACTGTTGCGGTCGCTCCTCTAGCCCCAATAAAGAAATATTTTTAGCAAAATCTTTGGATAACTTTCGTGGGACTAAGGCTTTGCTTTCCTTTCTCAGGAAAAGCCCATGAAGTTCCATCAAGTCTGGCGAAGATAAGAGAGATTGTTGCTGATAGACCTCCTCAATCACCAGATAACTTTCATAGAGAAGGTTGTCTGCAAGGTCTAACAAGCTTTCTAAAAGCCCTTTAGGTAGCTCAAAAAGTTTTTGACGCATGTAAAGCAAGAGTTCAGCTGTTGCCTGAGCATCTGACAGGGCAGTATGGGCATGTTCCAGCTCAATGCCCAACTCTTGACAAAGGATACCTAAGTTATACTTTTCAAACTGAGGATACAGAACTTGGGCAAGCTCAACTGTATCCACTCGCGGTGTACGCAATTCATATCCTTCAAAAAAGAGAAATTCTGCAAGAAGGTTAGCATCAAACTGTACATTGTGCGCAACAAAAATACCGTCCTTAACCAATTCAAAAATTTTTCCGGCCACCTGAGAAAATTCTGGTGCCGCAGCCAAACGCTGATCGGTCAGACCCGTTAATTCTTTGATATGAGAATCCAAGGGTTCGTGGGGATTGACATCGGTCGCATACTGATCGATGATGTCACCATCCTCAATCACCACAATGCCTACTTGAATAATTTTTGCCTTGCTTCCGGTGCTGGTCGCCTCTAAATCAACGACCACATACCGATCATTTCTCGCATTCATCATTAAAAATTATATCAAAAAAAGCATGATTTGACACCCCTCAACTTTGATAACAATCTCGCTTTAATTGCGAATTTGAGTAAAAACCAAGACCTTAAAAGTTAGAATTTCAAGCAAGTTCAGCAGTTGGTCGCTGGTTCTGAGGTATTTGAAAACTTTATCAACAAAGCTACATCAACATAAAAAGACAACCAAAATATTAGCTGCCTTTTTGAGATATTTTTTTCATTGCTTTCGAAAGAGCTTTACTAATTTCGGTAGGCAAGACAAGGTAGTTTTCTTGAGCAAGTTCTTGCGCGATAGCTGAATGAAGATGAGTCGCTACCACCACTCTCTCATAGAGACTGACTTGGTGAAACTGACCTGCAAAACCTGCAATCATCCCAGCAAGTGTATCTCCCATCCCACCAGTTGCTTGATAGGGGCCTCCGACTTCTAATTGATAATATTCAGGCTGACCGGCTTGCCAGATACGAGTCGCTGGACCTTTCTCAACTAAAATCGTCCCTTGAGGAAAAGAAGTCAAAGCACTAGCTGTTGTACCTTCGTTTTGTTTTTCAATCGTAATTCCAGACAGTTTTTCCCACTCCTTTTGGTGGGGAGTTAGGATAAGCTGGCTAGAAGGAAATGACAGACTTATCCTAGCGAGAATAGTCAAGGCACCTCCGTCTACAATCAAAATCTGATTCTGTCTTAAGCTAGCAAAGACCTGTTTGACTAGTTCTTCTCCAAAAGTATCGTCTCGTAAACCAGGTCCCAATAAGACAACTTCTGCCCTCTCCAATTGCTCTTTTAACAATTGCTGATCTTGAAGAGAGAAGGCCATAGCCTCAGGTAAATGACTGTATAGAGCAAGGATATTTTCCCTATCTGTTCCAACGGTCACCAATCCTGCACCACTTTTTACAGCTGCCAAGGCAGCCATGATGATGGCTCCACCATAAGGATAGGTCCCACCAAGCAAGAGCAGACGGCCATAGTCTCCTTTATGACTGGTACGAGAACGTTCAATAATGACTTTTTCTAGTAAGGCTTGATCAATCACTTTCATCGTTTTTTCCTCTCTATTCATTATACTATAAAGTTTATTGACCTTGCATCTTAAACATAAATCTCTTCCTTCATATAGAAAAAGAGGGGACAAAGCCCCTCTACGAAATATCTCTTTTTTCAAAGTCAATTAATTTCTTTTTTACTTTTTGCGACAAAGATAGCAGATAGAGCTAGTCCAACACTTGCCAATAAAATAGCTGTTTCTGACTGTTTCTCACCAGTTTCTGGCAATCTCTTGTCTTCTTTGGCAATTTGAACTGGTGCTCCTGGAGTCTGAGTTTTTTCTAACGAACTTAGCTTGAACTCTGGTTTCTCTACTGTCGGTGCTGCCTGGTCGCCTACTGTTGATAAGGGACCTGTGTAAGCTGGGAGCTCATGTTTCAAGGCCATAACGGAGTTGACTCCGCCCTGGAACTCTGGTTTTTCTACTGTAGGTGCGGATTGGTCACCTACTGTTGATAATGGGCCTGTGTACTCTGGAAGCTCATGTACCAAGGCTTCAACTGCATTGACACCACCTTGGAACTCAGGTTTCTCAACTGTCGGTGCCGCTTGGTCTCCGGCTGTTCCAAGTGGGCCTGTGTATTCTGGTACCTCATGCACTGCCGCTTCAACCGCATTGACACCACCTGTGAACTCAGGAACTTCAAGCACGGGTGCTGGTTCTTCACACTTGCTTGATTGAACAGCTTCTTCCGTTAATTCTTGATAGAAGCTCGCCAATTCATAAAACTCAGCCTTGCCACCTTCCCAGACTAATTTGACGTCTAGAAGAGAGCCACCATTTCGGATAGCGAAGGTTTGGAGACTAGATGTAATGGCACCGAGGTCTGTCCAACTGTCTTGACCATCCTTGAGTGTTCTAGCAAGAACACGTGCCTTAGCTCCTTCAGGAAGACTGGAAACGAGACGAAGGTGGTTGGCATTGGTTGGCTCAGATAAGTGATAAACTAACTCGCCCTTGTCTTTTTCAGACTTGTAGCTGGTCAAGACTTTGCCGTCTACAAGATTATTATAAAGATTGCCTTGGCTTTCGCCACCATTTCCTTCTACTGTTGGATCATTGATTGGTTTGACAAATTCGCCATCGTTGATGACCAATTCTGTAAAGCCTACAAAACGAGCATCATAGTCTGCAGTATAGAGAACACGGAGATAGTTGGCTTTGACTGGTGTCGTCAATTCACCTTCGATGTAACGATTTCCTGGCATCTTAGAATCATGTGTCCAACCATCTGTCAGAGAATCATCGTGTTGGCTGTTGGCCACACCATCTCCCACTGTCACAACATCTGTCCAAGTTTTACCGTCTTGGCTGACTTGGATCTTACCATCACGAAGGTAGTTTTGAGTTCCGTCTTGGATATAGGCTCTGATCTTCTTGATGGTACGTTCGCTACCAAGCTTCAAGGTTACGTGGCCATCTTTATGGGCATAGTCTGAAAACTCAACGAAGTTATTGTAAACACCGTCAAATAGTTGATCTAGGTTGTTTAGTTTACGAACATCATTGCTGCCGTATGTTGGATGAATGCCCATAGTTGTAGATTCTAGTTTGGTTGGTTGCACTTCTTTGGTAGTTACTAGGAGTGAAGTAGATGGAACAGCCTGTTCTTTGTCTGTTTTATTCACAAGACGAACGTAACGTACCAAGTGGGTCGCTACAGATCTATCAGTCAACTGGCTAGCTGGTGTCCATTCTTGCGCATTTACAGAGTATTCTAGGCTGAGTGCTGAGTTAGCCTGACCTTGGAGCTGGATGCTCTTGACTTGATGGATACGATCAAGCTTCATACCTAGATAGCTATGAGCAGGGAGTTTGGTTCCAGCTGGAATTTGAAGCTCGTAACTGCCCAAGCTATCCACTACTGGTGTTTCCTTCAAGGCGTCTACGTTGGTGTCCGTTAAGTCAAGATTTGGACTATCGACATCTACTGTAAATTCCGCAATTCTCCACCACTTATTTAAGGTTTGTGTATTGCGAATGCGAACAAAACGAGTTGTAAATTCTTGCACAATATCAGAAGTTCGTTGCCCTGATAAATTTTGAAGCGTTGTCCAATTTGTACCATCTGCAGAATATTCGATGACACCAGATGCTAGTTTGTCTCGTTCCCCTTGCATCAGATGAACTCGTTTTACTTTGTGCAGTCCACCTAAGTCCATTTGTACCCAGGCTTGCGCTGGTGTGACATTGGTCTGATCAACATGTGCCATCATGGATTCTGTGTTTTCTCGACCATCTTGCATCTGAACAACACTTGTTCCATATTTGTAAACAAGGTTTGGACTTAAACTAATAGTGCCCCTAACCTTCTTACTACCCAATTCTAGGGGTCTGTTAACAGCAATTTCACGCATGGCAAGCCAAGCATTATCCTTCTTAGCTGTTGCTATCATACGAACAGCTTGAGCTGTGATATCGAGGTCATTAAATTCCAGAATACGTTCTCTACCAGTATAAGCGGGGCTCGTTATGGCTACCCATTCTCCATGTTCATTTTGATATTCAACAAGAGCATTACTAAAGGTATAATTATCGGCCGTATTAGTACCCGTAGCGAAACCTAATTTGTGTATTTTAATTGCCTTATTAAAGCGCAAGCCTACATAATCGCCTCTCTCAATCACAATGGTTGTTTTGGCAATCACATGTGTATCAAAGTCACCATCTGTGACTTCTTTCAATCCGCCTTCTATTCCAGCACGATTCGTAATAAATGTTGTCACAAATTTATCTGGATTCAACATTGCTTGGATATGTAAGGCTAAGTATTCTTTGAGATTATTGATAAATGGTCGAATATGTTGGACACCAAATTCTGCGTATTCATAATGGTCAACGTAAAAGAAGGCATACTTAACTGACTGGTCATAATGTTTGACTCCGGCCTGATAATACTCCCACACCTTGGCATCATTCTTTTCAGTAAGACCTTCTGTAGCTGTTAGGAAAGCTTCAAGCGCGTTCATTTGATCTACTGTATTCTCTAACCAATAGTGAATTTGTTCGATTAATTTCTGATCACCTTTTTCTTTAAGTAATAGAGCATTGGCTTTCAAACCAGCAAAAATTTCCCTCAACTCTTTTCTTTCAGTATCCAGATTTTGACTAGATTTGAGTTTGTTATAGAATTCTGTCAATTTTGGAGCCAATTCTACAGACTCTTCTAATTTAGTGACATGGGGAGGTCTATTTTGATTGCGCATGTGTTTTCCGAGTTCTCGAAAAGCCTTCGAAACACTGCTTTCTTCAAAATGATCATTAACTACATAGTTAAAGGCCATATCGTTGATTTGTTCTGCTTCTTCTACACTTCTCCATTGTTTCCATCCATACTGAGCCATATCAAAAAGTGCCACTTTAGATGCTTCAGATTGTTGCATTGGATTTAGCATAATTCCTTGTGCAAGTGATAAATCAACATTTGGATGTAAGAATTTTTCACCACCTCCAAGAATTAGGTGGGGTTTTGTATTATCATTACATGGCCAGTTAATCCAGAACTGAATTGGACGGTAAGTCTTACCACCTTCTGTTAAATTTTTCTTTAAGTTCGTTAAGAATGTTTGGTCAACAGCCCCCCAGACCTTTCCACCAGTAAGAGTTAAATGGACATTTTCAGGAAGATGTTCATTCAAGGTTCGAAGTTCAGCTTCAGTTCCTTGCCCCATGTACCAGGCAGGAACAAAAATCATATCTTTACGGAGACCACTGTATGTTGTTTGTTTTTCAGTCAACCAATTTGTGATATCCTTCATCAAGCGAACATAACTATGGTAACCACCAACTGGGCTTGGTGCATCATCTGCAAGCACACCAAATTCACGCACTCCCACGTCCAACAACTGAGTAAACTTAGCCTTTATGGTTGCAAGATCAGCCTGGTAATGCGCTTCATTGCCAAAGCGGATACGATTGTTCATAAATGGATGGATGGTCCAAACATAACGTGTTTTCGTTTGATTACCGACACGTGCAAGTTCTCGGATTTCAGCCAGTTTTTCTTCTGGGTAAAGTTCACGCCATTTCTTATTGTGGTATGGATCATCTTTTGGTGCGAAATAGTATTGAGTTAACTTCAATTCACTTCCATAACGCATCAATTCTTTACGATTTTCATTAGACCATGGATTTCCATAGTAACCTTCGATAAACCCACGGTTCTTGATTTCAGCGTAATCTTCCACTGTCACATTGCGAAGGACTGGCACTTGACTTTCCTTGAGCATATGTTTCAAGGTTGTCAAACCATAAAAGACCGCATCTGTGTCTTTTCCGACGATGGAGATAGAGTTGTCCTTGATGGTCAGAGCATAAGCATCAATTTTGTCAAAGAGACCCGCGGAAACCTTGGACAAGTTTTGTTCTGCTTGTGAACCTTGTCCATGCACTCCAAGATAGATATTAGTTGCGCCAGAAACGGCCGTTTTACTAGTTTTGTAAGATACTTGATTGTCCTGCAAAACGCTCTTCAAGCGATTGCGAGTATAGATATCGAGTTGATCGCCCATTACCAGATTGACTTGCTTACGAAGGGCTGTGACACCTTCTCCATAAGTCACTTTTTGTGGAGTTGGAAAGACCTTGTACTCTTTTTTGAGATAGTCTGAGCTCTTGCTGGCAGCTTCAATACTGGCTTCGCTAGCTGGTTTGCTTGCCGTAAATTGATTGGCCAATTCAACTGTTCCATCACCTGTTTGCTCTACTTTTGGAGTTTCAGGTGTAATTGGTTGACTAGGTTTAGCGATTTCTTTATCATTTTGTCCTCCACTCATGGCTTCAGACGGCTTTGTTTCATTCTCTGGAATTCCAGGTGCTTCAGCTGGTTTAAGATTATTTGTCGAATCAGTAGAACCAATCGTTCCTGTAGTTTCTCCATTTCCAACTGTCGAGCTAGCTTCCTTCCCAGCATTTTCTTCTGCTTTCTTCAAAACTGCTGCAAGTTCATCAGGTAACTTTTCCAATGGCTGAGCTTGAGTTATAGTTCCCTCTTTATCTCCTACACTACCTGTTTCTGCTGCCTCTACTAAATTAACACCAAAGATACTGGCACCAATCATAATAGAAGCTACTCCAATAGCGAATTTACGAATACTGTAATGACAACGTTTATTGAAAAAATTTTTATCCATCTTTATCTTATCTCCTTTCATCCAAACACGAAAGTAAACGATTCCATTTTTACTAGTAAAGACGGAGAGGCCTAATCGGTCCTCTCCATCTCTTCAACTCATTTATCGATGTGATTTTTTATCATCGACCAAGCTATACCAATAGGATAGCATTAGACGCACAAACTAATCCTCTTTTCGTTTTGCAGTTAACAGGGCTGCTGACAAGGCCAAGCTAACACCTGCCAAGAAAATGGCTGTTTCAGATTCTCCCTCACCTGTTTCTGGTAATCTATTTTGCTCTTCTTTTACTACTGAAACATTTGGTTTTATAGTCTGGTCATGAGCTAATAGCTCTACTGGATAATCTGGTTTTTCAAGAACAGGCGCTTCCTCATTTCCTACCGTGGCTAGAACACCATGATACTCTGGAAGTTTATGTTCTAGAGCCATTACAGCATTAACGCCACCCTTAAATTCAGGTTTCTCAACGCTTGGTGCCGCTTGATCTCCTACAGTAGCAAGAGTTCCTGTGTATTCTGGAACTTCGTTTACTGCTGCTTCTACAAAGTTAGCACCTCCTTTGAATTCTGGAACTTCATTGACTGCTGCTTCTACAAAGTTAGCACCTCCTTTGAATTCTGGAACTTCATTGACTGGAGCTGGCTCCTCGCCTTTACTACTTGAAATAGATGCTTTCACTCCTACTTCAACAATGCGATCCTGAGCCTTTCTTTCTTCAGAATGAACAAGATTTCTAGTAGTACCCAAAACTTGAATATAATCAACTTTTTCTCCATCTTGTCCTTCAGAAACGATACGACGTTGACCTTGAGCAAGTTCAGGGTTTTCACGAATAACTTCTTTAAACGGAAGCGGAGTCTTTTCAATTTCCAAACTTGGAGTTTCTGCTACTAAGTTCTTAACGCCTTCTGTTGGTGTTGTTTGGAAGGTAGACTTAAAGTGTAAACGATATTCTTTCACCAGATTTCCATCTTTGGAAACAAGACGAACTAGTGTTGGAAGATTGGCATTTCCAGAATCCACAACTGTAACTACTCCATGTCCACTAGTTGTTGCAGTGACTTTTGGTTTTGAACCCATTGTTGTTAGAGTGTAATCTGTCACATTTGGATCAAAGTTTTTCAATGCTTTTCCGTCGATCGAAATAGTCGCTGATGGTGTTTCCACTTCTGATCCCTTGCCTGCAGAGTAGGCTGTAAATTCTACAAGTGCAAGACCATTGGTGGTAGCCTTACGAGTCATGCGCGCACGAATAGCTGTCGTTTGAACCGGTTCAAAGTTAAACTCGATTGGTTTACCAGCTACTAATTCTCCAGAAGCTTTGTAAGAAATTGGTGCCCAATTTTCTGCCTTGTTAAATGGATGATCGGCATTTTCTTCGTAACGAGAAATCGTACTTGGTTCTGTAAAAGCAGGACCAATATATCTTTCTAGAACCATTTTCTCTGGAGCATCTGTGCCACTATCTTTAAAGAACTGAATGGCTACTTTCCCAATAGATTGAGAAGCAATTTTTCCATCCTTCTTAAAGAGTAATCCAACAGAAGTTTCTTGATTTTTCGGAGTACGAGACCAGTTTGTCCAACGTCCATCTTCATTGTATTTTCCATCATTGATATAGAAAATTCGATCATGTGAAGCTGCTTGAGTATCGTTCGTTGTCGAAGCAAAGGCTTTAGAATCAGTTTCATTGTTGCTTGGATTTTCTGAAATGACTTGATTGCCTTTAGAAACAACTGTCACCTGCATTTTAGTCGTTAGATTTGTACCAATGACATGACCGGTAACTTCAAATGTTCCCTCATGCTCTGTCGCATGTTCAGGAATAGCATCCCACTTCACTGCAAGTTTATCTGTAGTCCAATTAGTTGAAGTTGGATAATAAACACTTACTTCTGAAGGAAGTTGAAGATTGTCTCCAACATTCAAGATTTTAGCACTGTTTTCTGCAGCAAGAGGTTGACTAGTTTCTCTCTCATCATTGCGGAAAATTCGATATTCTTTCAACACCGTACCATCTTCTGCTTTCAAGATGAGACGTGTTGCACCTTTTGGACTTGTTGCAGGAACAACTGTTACCAAACCATTATTGCTAGCTGTTGCTGTGATTTCTTTGCTAGATTGAGGAATATAGTAATCTGTCTTAGATGGATTAAAATGTTCAAGATCCTTGCCATCTACCTTGATAGAAATCTCTGAACTTGTTTCACTTAAGACCTTGTTTCCAAGCACAGTTAGCTCTGTCAGACCAACACCTGATGTTCCATCTGCTTTCTTCATACGAATACGAACAGCGTAGGTTTCGACCTTGTCAAATGTGAAGTGATTGGTTTGAGTTGCAGACAGCTGACTTGGAGCATGTAAGTTTTCAACTGCTTTCCAATTGTCTGGATTATTAAATGGATGATTGCTATCTCGTTGCGCATGACTGACATCACTTGGTAAATCTGGAATTTCTTTACCTACATAATATTCAACTACATATTCTTTTGGAAGACCAATTGCTCCATCAGTATAGAAATCAACCGACAAATTGTTGACAAAACGCTTCGTCAAGTCTCCTGAATTACCAAATAAGATAGAAGCCCAGTCATTATCAGTATTTGTTCTCCAAGTAGTCCATCTATTTTTAGCATCTGATGGCGTTCTTGATACAGTCAAATCGTTCAAGGTGTTGGCTGTGTCATCTCCTCCTGTATTGGATACAATGGCAGCTGGTAATTGTGAACCTGTCCATTGTTTAGAGATATTATTTCCAGCAACCACTTGACTAGACACTCGAACATGAGCTTTAGTTGTCAGATTGCTACCTACTAAACGACCATTGATTTCATAGACCCCTTCAGTTTGACTAAAGTTGGCTGGAACCTGATCCCAAACAACATCTTTGTAGATAGTTGTTCCGTTAGAATGGTAAGCCCGGACATTAGCTGGCAATTGAACCGTCTCACCCTTAGGTACTGTGAGACTGATTTCCTCAGCAACTTGCAATCCTTCAACCGTTACAGTCGCTTGAGCTTCAATATCTGTGCCTTCCACATGTCCTTTAAGCGTAAAGCTATGATAGTGCCCCAACTCTTTTTCATCTACCTTATCCCAAGCTACAGATACTTTGCGTGGCAAGCCCTTATCAAATTCTGCTCCAACTTCTTTAGGTAGATTCGGTTGCTGATTGATATCTGTAGAAACAGACACAGGATGAAGTTTCACAATCTTCTTGCTGACTTTATTTTCTTTAATCACCACTTCAGTGGTTACAGATTCTGTTTTCTCTGTTTGATTATCGATTCGAGGTGTCAAAGTCACTCTTCCCTTAGTATAGAGCAATAGATTCTGACCATTCACCTCAAGATGTCCCCCATCAGATGATTTAGCTTCTAAGTGAATATCTGAAGCCGAAAACTCTGTTTGCGAACCATCCTCATAACGACCAATGACGTGATAAGTTAATACTTGATCTTCAGTGGCAGTTTCTTTTCCTTCTACAACCACTTCCAAACGTTTCAAAGCAGGAGCTTCCTTCACAAACTGAATTAAGTAAGTTTGAACCAAGTCACCCTTTTGGTCACTCAAGAAGACAGAAGCCTGATAACCATTATCAGCAGAAGCTTGCTGAACAGTTACTTGATATCCGGTAGTCTGAGCTCCAACACTTGGAATAGTTGCAGTGTAAGGAAGGGATACACGGTAATAGGTCTTGCCAGACTCAAAATTCTCAAGAGCTTTATCCCCAACAGTAAGTCCTGTAATGCTACTTGTTGTTTCCTTACTACTTGCGATAAAGGTTGCAGTCACTTCACGGTCATCATCTACCAATTTACCAGTAGCCTCCGTACGTCCACCTTCCTTGTTCAAAGCAGCAGGGTCTTTCAAGGTCCAAGAAACAACATCAGTATCAATCAAGCTACCATCTGTCAGAATAGCTGTGACCGTTTTATCCAAATCAGCCGCATTCGTTCCAACTGGGACTGTAGCAACTTTTGGTAACCATCTATCTAAAGCAATCACTTTAACAAGTGCCTCAGCTTTAGTTTCCAAACCTTCTACACGTCCAGATACTTTTTTCTCACCTGCGCTTGTAAGCAAGTCAGATGGCATTTCCCAAGTTACAGTCTTTTCCTCAACACTACCGTCACTATAAATAGCTGTTACTGTTTGAGGTAATTCAGGATTTGTCGTCACATCAGTTGTTGCTTTTACAGGAGCAAAGGCTACAAAGTGACGATTTTCTTTCTTACCAGACACCGTTGCGACCGTTGCGCTATCAGATGTCAAACCAGCAGAATCTGCATAAAGAGTAAATTTACCTTCTTTTTCTGTTGATTTTACAATGACAACCCCTTTACCATTGAAAGCACGTCTTTGCCATGTTCCATCTGCTTGAGCTTTGTAGCGTTCACGACTAGCTTGTTCTCCATTATCCACACCAACGATTTGTCCCTGACCATGAAGATTGAAATGAACAAGATTGTTAGCTGTAGGAACCACATTACCATCGCCATCAACAATTTCATAATGGATGTAGGATAGGTCCTTTCCATCTGCAGTGATAACATGCTCTTCTTTAGTCAGACGAACTCTTGCTGGCTCCCCAGCAGTTGTCACACTATCACGCGCAATTTCGTTGCCATTTTCATCTCGAGCAATCGCAGTCAGTGTGCCTGGTTGGTATTTCACAAGCCACTCAAGATACAATTCACTTGGTTTAGCTCCCTCATGATATGGACGTCCATCTTCTGTCCTTTTCTTAGTAAATTCCTTTTTACCAAGCGACTCTCCATTTAAGAACAATTCGACGCTTGCAGCATTTGAGAAGGTACGAACCGGAACCTTTCCATCAATCAGCATCTTGCGATCCTTAAGGGTCTCTTCAGTCCAATTCCAATGTGGTAAAATGCGAACAGTTGGCTTTTCTTTAGCACTATACCATTCACTACGGTAAAGGTAGAAATCATTCTTTGGTAAACCAGCTGTATCAATAATACCAAAGTAAGAGCTCTTGACAGGTGTACTATCTTGGTTATGCCATGGAGTCGGTTCTCCAATATAGTCAATTCCTGTCCAGATAAATTGTCCAGCATAGCCAGCACGATCACGGTCAAAAGTCCATGATTCAGTAGCTGTTCTTCCCCATCCAACACGGTCATTACCATAGTCAGATTGTTCATAGTGACGATTTGGACGATTGTCATGTCCAAGGATTTGAGCAGGGTTATAATAAGAATCACGCGTCCTAGTAGCTGAAGAAGTTTCAGAACCATAAATGAGCCAGTCTGGATGCGCTCTACGAACAGCATCATAATTACGTTCACCATAGTTCATACCGACAGCATCCATAATTTCTGCGAGTTTCAAGAAATCACCTGTCGCCGCACGACTAAATTTGTTTTCCCCCATGGTTACATAACGCTCAGTATCAATCGCTTTGATAACTGCCTTCAAGCGTTTAGCAGTTTCGATAGAACGAGGACTACCATTTGCCTCCTCTACCTCATTTCCAAGAGACCACATGACGATAGACGGATTGTTCTTATCACGTTCTACCATTGTTCTGAGATCAAAATCAGACCACTTCTCACCCTTCTTAGCCTCCGGATGAGTTGCATCTTGATCAAAGAACCGTCCATAGTCGTAAGTCTTCTTGCCACCATACCAAGTATCAAAAGCTTCCTCTTGAACCAAAAGACCTAAACTAGCTGCAGCATCAAGCAACTGAGGACTCGCTGGATTGTGGGTTGTTCGAATAGAGTTAACCCCCATATCTTTCAAGAGTTTTAATTTACGATAGGTAGCCTTATAATTCTCTTCTGCCCCCAAGGCTCCATTGTCATGGTGAATACTTACTCCGTGGAATTTCATGCGTTCACCATTCAGAGAGAAACCTTCCTTAGCAGTCCAATTGAAATAACGGTAACCAAATGTATCTTCTGTTACATCAACTAGTTGACCTTCTTTATAAACCTTTGTTTTCAACACATACAGTTGAGGATGATAACTTTTTGTCGTCCAAAGAGTTGGTTTATTAACTAGGATTGTTTGTCTGAAATCTGCAGTTTCATTTTCTGCTAAATTCTTCGTTTCAGAGCGGACTAATTCTGAAACAACCTTACCTTCCTTAGTAAAAATTTGTTGTTCCACAAAGACTTTAGCAGCCTTCTTATCCGTATTTTTAATCTTACTTTGAACCTGTGTTTCAACATTCCCTTCTTTTTGCTCAGCAAGTTTTGGAGTAGTGATATGATTACCATTTTCGGCAACATGGACTTTATCACGATAACTAAGGGTTACATCACGATAAATCCCACTTCCTGAGTACCAACGACTACTTGGTTGCTTATTGGTCACTTGAACAGTAATTGAATTTTCACTACCATCCTTGTTTAAAAATTCTGTGATATCATATGAAAAATGATTATAGCCACTTGGATAATGTCCGACAAATTTACCATTTACATAGACCTTTGAATCCATGTAAACCCCATCAAAATTGATACGAACATCCTTATTCTTGTCTGCTTCGTCTAATGTGAAAGTCTTACGATACCAAGCTGTTCCACCATTTAACTGCCCACCTTCATTACGAGCGGGAGACTTGTGATCAAAGTCAAAATAAATACTCCAATCATGAGGAAGATTCAATTTAGACCAATCATGAACATCCACATCTTTTTTTGAAAAATCTCCTTGGGCATTTAGTTTAAAATACCAATCTTTATTAAAATCTTGTTTTCGTTCCGATAATAGCTGTTTTTCCTTTTCAACTTCGGCTTTGTTTGACTCTCTAGACAGCACCAGCACTTGCGATTTTTCAGAAGAAGGTTTAATCTCTGTGTCTGCTTTCACTTGGTCCTTTTCAGAAGTTTTTTTAGAATCCTCTTTCACTTCTGTTCCAGCTGTTACTGCAGATTCAACAGGCTTTGGATTTGCCTCTTCAGATTTCTGTTTGTTATCAGCCTTGTTTCCTTCTTCTACTTTATTTGGAGTTTCCCCTTTAGGACTAACCAATTCACGACTACTCTCGTTAATAGGTGTAGTAGGTTCTGTATCCTTAGTCACTTTGTCTTCTGCCGATTCAGCTTTTGGTTTTACAAACTCACGCCCACCATTCTCATCAGCCTTTGCAATAGCAGCTACCACATCATCGGGAAGCTTATCTAAAGGTTGAGCTTGATGAACAGTTGTTTCTTCTGTTTTAGCATTGGATGAAGCCACCTCCTCAGCTTGTACAGCAGAAATACCAAATATACTAGCCCCAATCATTACAGATGCCGCACCTATTGCAAATTTACGAATGCTATAATGACAACGTTTATCAAAAAGTCTTTTGTTCATTAAAATCCTCATTTCTTTTCCTTGATACAAAGTAAGCGTTTACTTTGTTTTAAAAAATAACCTCCTTCTGAATACACAAACAAGTACCAAGTTTTATAATATATTTTATATATTAAATATATCAAAACGCACCTTAAATTGCAATTATTTTCCATTAATTTAACCCAATAAAATGATATATAAGAAGGGGTCATTTAAAAGGAATAGTTGCAATGAAAATAGCTTTCGATTCTAGACTCTTTCTACTACAAATTGAATTCCATTAATATCTTTTTCAAACTTCAAATTTATAGTTTATAGACTGCATTACTCTACATAAAAAGAAGGCGAACCTTGTTCTACCTCCTTCTACACTATTTTCCCTTAAATTCCGCAAAAGTCTGTAAGATTTTGGCTGCTACTGCTGGAGAAGGAGCTCCTTTTAGCTCTAACGTTTCATCTGCATATGGAGTAAGGCCAGCAAAGTCTCCTATCTGAACTGAATAAAGAGATGTCTTAAACAGTTCAATATCGTTTTGATCATTTCCAAAGGCGATGAAGTTTTCCCCACATAACGTTTCAACTGTTGTAGCCTTGTGAGTATCTAAGGGGTTGACATAAAGACACTTTTCATGCGCATGATAAGACAGATGAGCCTGCCCCAGTCTTTCTAACTGACCAAGAAGATCATCAAGCAAATCCTCGTGGTCGCCCATATAAACGACTATCTTAATCGGAGTCCCTAAGTCCTCGAGTTTCTGATGACGAGCTACCTTTAGGGGGTCCACACTGGAGAAAAATGGAATCTTCTCCACAATCTGACCACTATAGTCAAAGCAATCATCTACAAAGAAAGGGAGATTATAAGTCTGGCAATAATCCACTAGCGCCTGATAAACTTTAGCATCGAGATTCCTTTCGAAGATAGCCTTCCCCAGATGATAGGCTACGCCTCCATTCAACCCTATGACCAAGCGCTGACTGAGTTCGGAACCTAATAAACCCAAACAATCCCGATAAGAGCGAGCTGAGGCAAACACAAGCTCATGACCATAATCTTCAGCCTTTAAAAGAACCTGCTGAATCTCATCGTCTATGGTCATGTAGTCAAAAGATAGCGTTCCATCCAGATCAAATACGAATTTCATTTTCCTAGTCCTTGTTTAGTGTTCGAAACGCTGACTGATAGGTTTGCTCCATTAGCATGGTAATCGTCATAGGACCAACTCCACCAGGTACAGGTGTGATGTGACTAGCCAGTGGTGCAACAGCATCATAATCAACATCTCCACAAAGCTTGCCATTTTCATCTCGGTTCATCCCAACGTCAATGACAACCGCTCCTGGCTTGACAAAGTCAGCAGTCACAAACTTAGCGCGACCGATTGCAACCACAAGAATATCTGCCTTAGCAGCCACCTTGGCAAGATGATGGGTGCGTGAGTGGGTCAAGGTCACTGTTGCATTCTTAGCCAAAAGTAGCTGAGCCATCGGTTTTCCAACGATATTTGAACGACCGATAACAACCGCATTTTTACCTTCCAGGTCAATCCCATACTCATGAAACATCTCCATAATTCCTGCAGGTGTCGAAGGAATCATAACTGGATGACCAGACCAGAGGCGTCCCATGTTTAGGGGATGGAAACCATCCACGTCTTTTTCCGGGTCAATGGCTAATAAAACTGCCTCTTCATCGATATGTTTGGGTAAAGGTAACTGAACCAAAATCCCATGCCAAGCTGAATCTTGATTGTATTTAGCAATCAAGTCCAACAATTCCGCTTGGGTAATAGTCTCTGGAACTCGCACAACTTCACTACGGAAACCAGCAGCGAGAGCTGACCGTTCCTTGTTGCGAACGTAGACTTGGCTGGCAGGATTGTCCCCCACCAAAATCACCACCAATCCTGGAACTAGACCTGTTTCTTCTTTTAGTTTAGCAGTCTTTTCAGCCAACTGTCCTTGTAACTTAGCTGCAAGAGCCTTCCCATCAATAATCTGTGCCATATTTCTTCTCTTTTCTATCAAATATCTTCTATTATATCAAAAAATACCTTGCCATTCTAACACTTCTTGACTAATAGACCTTATAGTTTGAAACTATAAGAAAAAGCTCTTATCGAGCTTTTAGCGCCTATTTATCTTAAGCAAGTCTATCATGATTTCTTTTTGACCTTGGGAGCAGGCAAAACTTCGTACATATCCTTGATTAGTCTCGCTAGAAATGACTTGTCTTCAAGGTCTTCTAGTAAAATCATCTCCTTGGCTCCTTCATAAGGACGTTCAAGTCTTGTCTGGCCCAGTTGATCCATGATCACCTTCACAGGCTTCAATAACAAACGATTATCATAGATTCCCCCAATAATCTTCCCACGATAATAAAGGATATACTCTCCCATCATTGGACGATAACTTATCTCCCCTAGTTCCGATAGCTGTTCAAGAATAAAATCTAAATATTCTTTACTGGAAGCCATGATGCCTACTCCATTTCTTCTAAAAATGAGGTCTTACAAAACCTTACTCAAAAAATCCTTGGTCCGTTGTTCTTGGGTTTGGTCAAAAATCTCCTCTGGCCTTCCATCTTCAACAACANCCCCATCCGCCATAAAGATAACACGGTCTGCTACCTCACGCGCAAAGCCCATTTCATGCGTCACAATCACCATAGTCATCCCTGACTTAGCGAGGTCTTGCATAACAGCTAGAACTTCTCCAACCATCTCAGGGTCTAGAGCTGAAGTCGGCTCATCAAAGAGCAAAACATCTGGCTCCATTGCCAGTCCACGCGCAATAGCAATCCGTTGTTGCTGGCCACCTGACAAACTCTGTGGATAGGCCGTTGCCTTATCTGGCAAGCCAACTTTTTCTAAAAGTTCCTGTGCTCTCTTTTCCGCAACTTCCTTGCTTTCACCTTTGGTCTTGATCGGAGACAAGGTGATATTTTCCAGCACTGTCATATTGGGAAAGAGGTTGAATTGTTGGAATACCATGCCCATCTTTTCACGCATAGCAAAAAGGTCATTTTTCTTATCAGTGATATCAACTCCTTCAAAGATAACCTTACCTTTACTCGCTTCTTCGAGAAGATTCATCGAGCGAAGGAGGGTTGATTTTCCGCTACCCGACGGACCAATAATCACCACGACTTCCCCTCTTTTGATCTCAAGGTCAATCCCTTTCAAGACTTCATTCTTCCCAAAAGACTTATGCAAGCCTTCGATTTTTATCAAGGTTTCTGTCATTATTTCTTGTCTCCTTGTCCAATGTAATTTTCAAATGCTTTCAAGGCTACTGTCAAAACAGAAGTCATAATCAAGTAATAAAAGGCTGCAAATAAAAGGGGAGTCAACGGTAAATAAGTTGTTGTTGCTACTGTCGTTGCTCCATTCCAAAGTTCCATGACTCCGATTGTTGACAAAAGCGAACTATCCTTGATAATGGTAATAAATTCATTTCCCAATGCTGGCAAAATATTTTTGATAGCCTGTGGCAAAATGACATAACGCATGGCATTTTTCGGACGAATACCAAGAGAGTAAGCGGCCTCTAACTGACCTTTAGGAACCGCATTGATCCCCGCACGAACAGTTTCTGAAACGTAAGCTCCACTGTTCATCGAGATAATCAGAATACCAGGAATCAAACGAGAAAGATCAACTCCTAAAATTCCCACTTGAATAGTGGGCGCATCGATATGCATGAGGGCAAATGCAATCATAATTTGCACCATCATCGGTGTTCCTCGGAAAATCCATACATAGACATTTGCAAACCAGACAAGAGGCTTAAAACGTGAGCGTTGAGCAAAGGCCAATAAGACACCTAGAATGGTACCGAAAAAGACTACCAGAATTGAAATCACTACAGTGATAAGAGCTCCGTAATTAAAATAAGGTAAATACTTTGGTAAAAAGGAAAAATTCATATAAACTCAGCTTTCTAAACATTAGATTGTATGATTATAACATAATCTGAATTAAAATACAAACCTTATTTCCTTTTTCCAACAAATATTTTTAAGGAAATGATAAATAGCAATAAATCTTAGTTTTTTCTAGTCAACTTCCCGTGGTTTATGGTAAAATAGTAACGATAAGAAATGGAGGAGAATCATAATGGAATCACATTTGGTTAGAATCATTAACCGCCTAGAAGCTATGACAAAAGATGGCGGAAATCTAAAACGTAATTTTGAACGTGAAGGTGTTGTTGTCGCAGAAGTTGCATACAGCCACGACGAAGAAAACGGATCACTCTTCACCCTTCGCGATGTTGAAGCACGTGAAACCTATACCTTTGATAGCATTGACTTGATTGCAATGGAGATCTACGAACTCCTTTACTAATAAAAAAGCAGCAGGGAAAACCTGACTGATGAACGAGAATCCTTTTTGTCCCTGCAAATGGGATTTTTTCTTACCCTCATAAGCAAAGATTTTCTTAGAGAACTTCTCTCGAAATCTCCCTAACCCAATCTTTTTACTTGCTTTACACCTTAATCATGCTATAATGAGAGTATAAAACTTTGACTATTTTTGACCTTTTTCTTAGGCCAAGAATAAGAATGAAATGAGGTAGATGTATGCTCTGTCAAAACTGTAAAATAAACGACTCAACAATTCATCTCTATACCAACATCAATGGACAGCAAAAACAAATTGATCTCTGTCAAAATTGCTATAAAATTATCAAAACAGACCCAAACAATACCCTCTTTAAAGGAATGACTGACCTAAACAATCGTGACTTTGATCCTTTCGGAGACTTTTTCAATGATTTGAACAATTTCAGACCTTCTTCTAATAACATCCCTCCCACTCAATCAGGTGATGGTCACGGTGGAAATGGGGGTTATGGACCTCAAAACCGCGGCCCACTTCAAACACCTCCTAGCCAAGAAAGAGGACTCCTAGAGGAATATGGTATCAACATTACTGAGATTGCTCGTAGAGGAGATATTGACCCTGTTATCGGTCGAGATGAAGAGATTATCCGTGTTATCGAAATCCTCAACCGTCGAACCAAGAACAATCCTGTCCTCATCGGAGAACCAGGTGTTGGTAAAACTGCCGTTGTGGAAGGTCTAGCTCAGAAAATTGTCGATGGTGATGTTCCCCACAAACTCCAAGGCAAGCAGGTCATCCGTCTGGATGTGGTTAGTCTAGTTCAAGGAACAGGTATTCGAGGCCAATTTGAAGAGCGTATGCAAAAGCTCATGGAAGAAATCCGCAAACGCGAGGACATCATTCTCTTTATCGATGAAATCCATGAAATTGTTGGTGCAGGATCTGCTGGCGATGGCAATATGGATGCAGGAAATATCCTCAAACCTGCCCTTGCCCGTGGTGAATTGCAACTGGTCGGTGCCACTACTCTCAATGAATACCGTATCATTGAAAAAGATGCTGCTCTAGAGCGCCGTATGCAGCCTGTTAAGGTAGATGAACCAACTGTCGAAGAAACCATTACCATCCTCAAAGGGGTTCAAAAAAAATACGAAGACTACCATCACGTCAAGTATACTGATGCTGCTATCGAAGCTGCTGCAAATCTTTCCAACCGCTACATCCAAGACCGTTTCTTACCAGACAAGGCTATTGACCTGTTGGATGAAGCTGGTTCTAAGATGAATCTGACACTGAACTTTGTTGATCCTAAAGTGATTGACCAGCGTTTAATTGAAGCTGAGAATCTCAAGGCTCAGGCTACACGAGAGGAAGACTTTGAAAAGGCTGCCTATTTCCGCGATCAGATTGCCAAGTACAAGGAAATGCAGAAAAACAAGGTGACCGATCAGGATACTCCTATCATTAGCGAGAAAACAATCGAACACATCATCGAGCAGAAAACCAATATCCCTGTTGGTGAGCTAAAAGAAAAGGAACAATCTCAGCTTATCCATCTAGCAGACGACCTCAAAGCTCATGTCATTGGTCAAGATGAAGCTGTCGATAAGATTGCCAAAGCCATCCGTCGTAATCGTGTTGGACTTGGTACTCCTAACCGCCCAATCGGAAGTTTCCTCTTTGTCGGACCAACTGGTGTCGGTAAGACAGAACTCTCTAAACAACTAGCCATTGAGCTCTTTGGCACTGCTGACAGCATGATTCGCTTTGATATGAGTGAATACATGGAAAAACACAGTGTGGCTAAATTAGTCGGTGCCCCTCCAGGTTATGTTGGTTATGATGAAGCTGGGCAACTGACTGAAAAGGTTCGTCGCAATCCATATTCTCTCATCCTTCTCGATGAAGTTGAAAAAGCCCATCCAGATGTGATGCACATGTTCCTCCAAGTCTTGGACGATGGTCGTTTGACAGACGGGCAAGGGCGCACAGTTAGCTTCAAGGATGCCATCATTATCATGACCTCAAATGCGGGTACTGGTAAGGCCGAAGCCAGCGTTGGTTTTGGAGCTGCTCGTGAAGGTCGAACCAACTCTGTTCTCGGTGAACTCGGCAACTTCTTTAGTCCTGAGTTTATGAACCGTTTTGACGGCATCATCGAATTTAAACCTCTCAGCAAGGACAACCTTCTCCAAATCGTCGAACTCATGCTAGCGGATGTCAACAAACGCCTCTCCAGCAACAACATCCACCTCGATGTGACGGACAAGGTCAAGGAAAAGTTGGTTGACTTGGGATATGATCCAAAAATGGGAGCACGGCCACTCCGCCGTACCATTCAAGACCATATCGAGGATGCCATCACAGACTACTACCTTGAAAACCCAAGTGAAAAAGACCTCAAGGCAGTCATGACAAGCAATGGTAAGATTCAAATCAAATCTGCCAAAAAAACTGAAAAAACAGAAGAGATTGCTTCTGAAAAAGAAGAATAAAACGATCTAACAGGTGCAGGAAGTCCATCAATTTCTGCACCTTTTTTTACTAAAATAACTGTTTATTCTTGACAGCTCGCCCCTCGTCCATTATGATAATAATAAAGATACTAGAGAATGAGGAAAGTTCAATGGCAAATCCAACTTTTGGTGAAAAAAAAGAAAATGTGACCTACTTGCCTCGCTACGGCGTTTACGCAGTTATTCCTGATGCAGAAAAAAAACAAATCGTTCTAGTTCAAGCTCCCAATGGTGCTTGGTTCTTGCCAGGTGGAGAGATTGAAGCGGGAGAAGACCATCAAGAAGCGCTGAAAAGGGAACTCATCGAAGAACTAGGTTTTACTGCTGAAATCGGAAGCTATTTCGGACAAGCTGATGAGTATTTCTACTCTCGTCACCGTGACACCTACTACTACAATCCTGCTTATCTCTACGAAGCTATTTCTTTCCAAGAAGTACAAAAACCTTTAGAAGACTTTAATCATATTGCTTGGTTTCCTATTGACGAGGCAATAGAAAAACTCAAACGTGGTAGCCACAAATGGGGAATTGAAGCTTGGAAAATCCAGCATGGAATTGACTAAAATACACGATTTTATCCAAAAAGTGCTATAATAGAGTTAGAAAATCGGAGGAACTATTATGAAGCTTATCAACACGACTAATTCACACTCGCAACTTGTTAAAAGCCAATTAGAAAATACTGATGCAACTCTAGTTGAGGTCTATTCCGCTGGAAACACAGATGTGATTTTCACACAAGCTCCGCTTCACTATGAAATCCTCATTTCCAACAAACACCGCGCTATTCGTGAACCAGAAATCGAAACCATCCAAGATTTCTTCATGAAACGTAAAATCGATAAAGATAATATCGATGAAGCTAATATCAAGACGCTTTATTCAGATAAATTGATTGAAATTTCTATTCCTACAAAATAAGAAAGCCAGCCAAAAGCTGGTTTTCTTTTGCAAAAAAAGATTGGTAGTTTCTACCAATCTTTTATTTTTATTTCACAGCTTCTTTCAAAGCGTCTACCTTGTCCAAACGTTCCCATGGAAGGTCAATATCTGTACGTCCCATGTGTCCATATGCTGCTGTTTGACGGTAGATCGGACGTTTGAGGTCCAGCATTTGGATAATTCCTGCTGGGCGAAGGTCAAAGATTTGACGAGCCGCTTTTTCAAGTTTGCTTTCAGCTACTGTTCCTGTGCCAAAGGTATCGATACGGACAGAAACAGGCTGCGCAACACCGATAGCGTAGGCCAATTGAACTTCTGCCTTCTTAGCCAGACCCGCTGCAACGATGTTTTTAGCAATATAGCGAGCCGCATAAGAGGCTGAGCGGTCAACCTTAGTCGCATCCTTACCAGAGAAGGCACCACCACCGTGACGAGAGTAGCCACCATAAGTATCCACAATAATCTTACGACCAGTCAAACCTGAGTCCCCTTGAGGTCCACCGATAACAAAGCGACCAGTCGGATTGATGAAGAATTTTGTTTGTTCATCCAGGTAAGAAGCTGGAATGACTTCTTTAATGACCTTGTTAATCACATCTTTGTGAATTTGTTCGTTGCTGACTTCTGGATCGTGCTGAGTTGAAATAACGACTGTGTCCACACGTACTGGACGGTCATTTTCATCATACTCGACTGTCACTTGCGATTTGGCATCTGGGCGAAGATAGCTGATTTCACCAGATTTTCGAAGTTCTGCCAAACGACGAACCAGTTTGTGACTAAGTGAAATTGGCAATGGCATGAGTTCCTCTGTCTCATCCACTGCAAATCCAAACATGAGCCCTTGGTCACCAGCTCCAATCAAGTCCAGCGGGTCTTGATCCGCATTCCCACGAACTTCCAAGGCTTCATTAACTCCTTGAGCAATATCTGGAGACTGCTCAACAAGTGACGGATGAACTCCCACCGTCTCCGCAGAAAAACCATATTCTGTATTGGTATAGCCAATCTCTGCAATGGTATCACGAACCACACGGTTAATATCCACATAGGCATTTGTAGAAATTTCACCAAAAACGTGGACAGAACCAGTATAAACAGCTGTCTCAGCAGCAACGTGCGCTTCTGGGTCCTCTGCTAAAATAGCATCCAAAATCGCATCTGAAATTTGGTCTGCAATCTTATCTGGATGCCCCTCAGATACAGATTCAGACGTGAATAATTTACGTTCTGACATAAAAATGTCCCCCCTTAAAAAATATTGTTATAGAGTTACAAAGTACTGATAGAAATTTCTACCATCTTATCGGGACTATATAACCTTATCATTATACCACTTTTTACTTTTTTTTGCAGTATTTTTGAAAATTCATAAAACGACGTTAGAAAAAGGAGCCTTGTAGCTCCAATTTTATACTTAAAATGTTTGGCGTTTGGCTTTACGCTCGGCACGACCACGTGCACGATTTTCAGCACGCTTGGTTTTGCGACGTTTTTCATCCACCGCCCATTGAATCTTCTTCTTGTAACCTGGTTTAATTTTTTTCTTTTTCTTTTTAACCAAACCAATCATTTCAATATCAAGCTTATCCTGCTTCTTTTCACGGTTGGCACGACGATCACGATCGTAAGTATCTTGGAACTCTCCGTCTTTGACCATCTTAGGAATAAACTTGATTCCTAATTTCTCCAACTCACGGATATCCGAGTCATCACTTGGCTGGTAAAGGGTAATAGCTGTACCAGGTAGACCATTGCGTCCAGTCCGTCCGACACGGTGAACAAAGAAAGATAAATCCTGCGGAATGGCGTCATTGATGACATGACTAACACCTTCAATGTCAATTCCACGCGCTGCCAAGTCCGTTGCGACAATGTACTCAAAATCGAGATTTTTCACCTGATTCATGATCCGCTTACGCTCACGAGGGGCAATATCTCCATGAATCTTAGCCACCTTCAAACCTTGAGCTGTTAGGTATGTATGCAATTCATCCGCACGCGTTTTGGTATTTACAAAAATCATAGCCAGATAAGGTTGCATGACCTGAGTCAATTCATAAATCTGAGCATTCTTATCACGTCCTTTGGTCGAAATCAACCAGTTATCAATGGTATCAGAGATAACTGTTTTTGTTTTGATTTTTTCCATAACAGGATTTGACAAGTATTTTTTCAAGAATGGCTGCAACTTTTGTGGAATAGTTGCTGAGAAGACCATAAATTGCAAGTCCTTAGGAAGACTTCCTGCAATCTTATCAACTGTCTCTAAGAATCCCATATCCAAGGTCATATCGGCTTCATCGACAACAAAGGTCTTGGCCTTGTGAATAGCCAAATCACCAGATTTGACCAAGTCATAGATACGACCTGGAGTCCCGATGACAATATGTGGCTGGTTACTTGCCAATTTATCAATCTGACGAGCCTTGTCCGTACCACCCACATAGTTGACCACACGGACTTCGACATCTGAGTGGGCCGCAATCTGACGAGCCGCTTGGTAGATCTGAGTAGCTAACTCACGACTTGGAGCAGTGATGACCGCTTGCACACTTTCACTTGTTTCATCCAGTTGCTGGAAAATCGGTAGGAGGAAAGTGTGGGTCTTTCCTGAACCTGTTTTTGATTCACCAACCAAGTCTTGACCTGCCAAGACAATGGGAATTAACTTATCTTGAACCTCTGTCGGAGTTGTAAAATTCAACTCTTCCAAAGCCTTTTCTATATAATTTTTAAACTGAAATTTCGTAAATGACATATTATCCTCGATTCTATTCATCTAACCATTATACCATATTTTGAACATTTTCAGTAGTCCAACTCATCTGACCTATCACAAGGCTCTCAATTTCTCCAAATACCACTCTTAGACTTAAAATTAAACATTTGATTTCTAATAAAAATACAAAAAGAGAAGACCAAATTAGTCTTCTCTCAGCCTTAAAGCTTGTGACTCAGATAGATTTGTCAAACAGTCAACTACCTGCTTAATAATCTTATAAAAGTCGATATACTCTAGATAAAATCAGTACTTAATCATCTTTCCGCTTGCGACCAAGAAGTAATCCTCCTAGACCTGCAAGAAGAGAGCTTGTCATTAGTCCAATGAGTGAAAGCGGTGCAGTGCTACCTGTATTTGGCAATGTAGCTTGTTTTACCTTTTCTCCTGCTGGACTTTGAACTGGTGGATTCTCTTCAGGTTTTCTTGGTTGTTCTGGTTGATGTCTATCTGCCTGATTATTATCAGATCCCTGCTCCTCTCCTGGATTCACTGGTGGAACTGGATTTGGTTGAGGTGCTGGTTGTGGTTGTGGACTAGGATCTTGCTTAGCTTCAAAGCCCCACTTACCGACGAAGGTTAGATTTGCCCCCTCTTCCACTTCTTGGTAACCTAGGAATGTCCATGTACCATTTGCAACAGCTACCTCTACAGGCATCGGTGCTTCTGGAACAAAAGCAATCGCTGCAGAAGAACTTGTAGTATATGTTCCACTTTGTGGAAGTAAGCTCAATACTTCTGCTGGCAAGTTGTTGTCTGCTGTAGCACTCTCGAAGCGGTAAGTCACCTTATAGGTTTCAGTTACCGGTGCAGGCAAAACATTAACTGGTACAGGAACTTCAGTAGAAGAACCATCTGGATAATCAACTCGTACTTTACCTGTGTAAGTTCCTGATTTTGTTGTGTCAATTTGACCTGCAGGTGTGATATCAACTACCTTAGTGCCAGCTGGAAGGCTTGACAAGTTCGTCACATTATCGGTCAAGTCAAGTGTTTGTCCAACCTTGATAGTTTCTTCCGTTACTTGAGGCGTATAAATTTCAGCATTTGTCGGATTCGCCTTGAATTCCCACTTACCGACGAAGACTACATTAGCCTTGTTGACAACGGCGCTAGCTGCGTCATAACCCTTGAAGGTCCATGTGCCGTCGTTCACTGCGTCGGTGTATGTAGTTTGAGATGGTTGCTGAGCGGAAACAGAGGCACCATTCACATAAGTTGCACTGTCGCTTGGAGTCAAGGCTGCGATGGCTGCTGGAAGAGCTTGACCTGCTGTCTCACTCTCGAAGCGGTAACTTGCTTGATACTTGTTAGCTTCAAAGGACCATTTCCCTACAAACTCTACATTTGCCTTGTTCACGACTGCATTGGCTGCGTCATATCCCTTGAAGGTCCATGTGCCATCGTTCACAGTATCGGTGTAAGTGGTTTGGGATGGTTGTTGAGCGGAAACAGAGGCACCATTCACATAAGTTGCACTATCGCTTGGTGTCAATGCTGCGATGGCTGCTGGAAGAGTCTTACCTGCTGTCTCACTCTCGAAGCGGTAACTTGCTTGATACTTGTTAGCTTCAAAGGTCCATTTGCCTACAAACTCTACATTTGCCTTGTTCACGACTGCATTGGCTGCGTCGTAACCCTTGAAGGTCCATGTGCCGTCGTTCACTGCATCGGTGTAAGTAGTTTGGGATGGTTGCTGAGCGGAAACAGAGTCTCCATTCACATAAGTTGCACTGTCACTTGGAGTCAAGGCTGCGATGGCTGCTGGAAGAGCTTGACCTGCTATCTCACTCTCGAAGCGATAAGTAGCTTGGTACTTGTTAGCTTCAAAGGTCCATTTGCCTACAAACTCTACATTTGCCTTGTTCACGACTGCATTGGCTGCGTCATAGCCCTTGAAGATCCATGTGCCATCGTTCACTGCATCGGTGTAAGTAGTTTGGGATGGTTGTTGAGCGGAAACAGAGGCACCATTCACATAAGTTGCACTGTCGCTTGGAGTCAAGGCTGCGATGGCTGCTGGAAGAGATTTCCCTGATGTTGCGCTCTCGAAGCGGTAAGTAGCTTGGTACTTATTAGCTTCAAAGGACCATTTACCTACAAACTCTACATCGGACTTATTGACTACAGCGCTAGCTGCGTCATAACCCTTGAAGGTCCAAGTACCGTCGTTCACTGCATCGGTGTAAGTAGTTTGGGATGGTTGTTGAGCGGAAACAGAGGCACCATTCACATAAGTTGCACTATCGCTTGGAGTCAATGCTGTGATGGCTGCTGGAAGAGACTTACCTGCTGTCTCGCTCTCGAAGCGGTAAGTAGCTTGATACTTGTTAGCTTCAAAGGACCATTTACCTACAAACTCTACATTGGACTTGTTCACAACTGCATTGGCTGCGTCATACCCCTTGAAGGTCCATGTGCCATCGTTCACTGCGTCGGTGTAAGTAGTTTGGGCTGGTTGTTGAGCGGAAACAGAGACACCATTCACATAAGTTGCACTGTCGCTTGGAGTCAATGCTACGATGGCTGCTGGAAGAGCCTTACCTGCTGTCTCGCTCTCGAAGCGGTAAGTAGCTTGATACTTGTTAGCTTCAAAGGTCCATTTCCCTACAAACTCTACATTGGACTTGTTCACGACTGCATTGGCTGCGTCATAACCCTTGAAGGTCCATGTGCCATCGTTCACTGCGTCGGTGTAAGTAGTTTGGGCTGGTTGTTGAGCGGAAACAGAGACACCATTCACATAAGTTGCACTGTCGCTTGGAGTCAATGCTACGATGGCTGCTGGAAGAGCCTTACCTGCTGTCTCGCTCTCGAAGCGGTAAGTAGCTTGATACTTGTTAGCTTCAAAGGTCCATGTACCTACAAACTCTACATCGGACTTGTTGACAACGGCGCTAGCTGCATCATAGCCCTTGAAGGTCCATGTGCCGTCGTTCACAGTATCTGTGTATGTGGTTTGAGATGGTTGCTGAGCGGAAACAGAGGCACCATTCACATAAGTTGCACTGTCGCTTGGAGTCAAGGCTGTGATAGCTGCTGGAAGAGCCTTACCTGCTGTTGCGCTCTCGAAGCGGTAAGTAGCTTGGTACTTGTTAGCTTCAAAGGCCCATTTCCCTACAAACTCTACATTTGCCTTGTTGACAACGGCGCTAGTTACGTCGTAACCTTTGAAGGTCCAAGTACCGTCGTTCACAGTATCTGTGTAAGTGGTTTGGGCTGGTTGTTGAGCGGAAACAGAGGCACCATTCACATAAGTTGCACTGTCACTTGGAGTCAAGGCTGCGATGGCTGCTGGAAGAGATTTCCCTGCTGTCTCGCTCTCGAAGCGGTAAGTTAATTGGTACTTGTTGGCTTCAAAGGACCATTTCCCTACAAACTCAACATCGGACTTGTTGACCACAGCGCTAGCTGCGTCATAGCCCTTGAAGGTCCATGTGCCGTCGTTCACTGCGTCGGTGTAAGTAGTTTGGGATGGTTGTTGAGCGGAAACAGAGGCACCATTCACATATCTTGCACTGTCGCTTGGAAGTAGTGTTGCAATGCCTGCCGGAAGAGCTTTTCCTGCTGTCTCACTCTCGAAGCGATAAGTCGCTTGGTACTTGTTAGCTTCAAAGGTCCACTTACCTGTGAAGGTCAGATCAGCCTTTCTCACAATCTTACTTTTGGCATCATAACCAGCGAAAGTCCAGTTACCATCATTCACATCATCTTTGTAAGTCTTTGTTGTCGGCTCTTCTGCAAAAACTCTCGTACCGTTGAAGTAAGTTGAGCCATCTTTTGGCGCTTTCTTCTGGATAAATTCAGGCAAATCAACACCTGATGTAACACTTTCAAAAGTATAGCTTACATGATGTGGTCTAGGCGTTACTTCCCAGATACCTGTAAATGTCACGCGCTTGCCATTATAGGTCGCATTCTTCTGATCGTAACCTTTGAAGGTCCAGACATAATCTTTTTCTTCGTCAACTACTGATTCTACAGCAGGTTGTTTGGCTACAATGGTGTCACCAACCTTATAAGAAGCCTCATCATTTGGAAGCATTCCCAAAATACTTTGTGGCAATGGAACACCTGCTTTAGATGATTTGAACACATATTCTGGATTTGGAGTAGGTACCCAGCTTCCAAGGAAAGTCTGTCTGCCTTCTGCTACAACGATTTTTTCTTTATCGTATCCTGCAAATGTCCAAGTCACTTTATTCGCTGTATCAACATAAGTCGTTTCACTTGGTTGTTCAGCCAGAATTTCCTTAGGATATAACTTGTAATCATAAGGATTTTTCGGAGTCAACTTGGTGATATGATCTGGTAATACGAAATCAGGATTAGTTGATTGGAACTGATAGTCTATACCATTTGGCGTAAAGCTCCAAGATCCTGTGATGGTCTTCACTTTCGTACCTGCAATAGCTTTTCCGTATTTATCCGCATCAAAACCATGGAAGGTCCATGTACCTGTCGGAACAGTTACTGTCGATGTGTCAAGTTTGCTTGCATCTTTGTAATCGTCAGCTCGTGCAACGAAATCAGTGCCAGCTGGAAGCATATCGCGAATCTTATTTGGAAGAGGATAAGCAGGAGTCGAGTTAGTAAATTTATACTCTAATCTATAGATCGTATCAGACTGATCAGTAGGAACCAAAATCCATCTTCCTCTAAAGATAACGTCTCCTGTCCCTACTGTTTTCACACGTGGAGAAATAGTCGTATTATCATCTTCATAGTAGTCATCAAATACCCAAGTTCCTCTGCCATCTGGATCCTCAATTCTTGTTTTAGACGGCATTTTAACGCGAGCTTTTTCACCCTTGACAAATTCTCTTTCATAAGTGATTAGATTAAACAAAGTTGATGGTGGGTAGATTAAATTACCAGAAGAATCTTTTGAATCTGTATAGAAGTCATAGTAGACACTATGCTTAGTCGGTTCAAATTTCCAATGAACAGTGTAGGTTGAATCCTCATCGTCAGCTGGTTTCTCAACGTCCTCCTTTCGCTGAGGAATCTGCTGAGGAACCCATGTACCATCATTTTCATTATCGACATATGAACTGAGATATTGAATTTCATTATAGACATTAGCAGAATAATCTGATGGAGATGTCGTGATAGGAGCTGGAATTTGTGCCTTCAAATCATCAGGAATGGTCTTCCCTGGAGTATCACTGACAAAGTCAAAGGAAACTGTCTTATCGCGGTATGGAGTGAAGGACCAAGTACCTGTAAAGAGAACTTTATCTTGATTAACTACCTTGTTATTAGCGTCATAACCTTCAAATTTCCAAGTTCCCTTGTTTACAAAGTCCATGTAGGTCGTCTTCAGGGGAGCTTTTGCAAGGACAGTATCGCCATTACTATAGTTTTCTCCCGTGCTTGGAATATAGGTCGTGATTTCCTCTGGGAGAGACAGGCTAGGGTCTTTGCTGACAAACTTATAGTTTCCTGGGTAGGTTCCCGGTGTAAATGTCCAAGTACCTGTGAACTTGAGATTCCATCCATCGTGCTCCCAGTCGCTCACTGGTTTTTTATCAAAATCATAGCCCGAAAAGTTCCAAGTACCACCGTTAGCTGCATCATAGTAGGAATTATTAAGCGGTTTAACAGACTGAACTATATCCTTGCCTTTCGGATATGTCTTCCTATCCATATATTTCCATTCACTTGGTGCATATACCGGCTTCAGATTATTGATCTCAGCAGGTAGTGCTTTGCCAGCCGTTCCACTGATAAACTCATAGGTCGGTTTCCGAGGAACTGGTGTAAATTTAAACATCAATGGCATTGTAACTTTTGGCAATTCCCCATACGTAGCCGCCCGCTCTAGTTCACGACTGTAGGTTAAATCTATTGCATCTTCCTCGTGCGTCCAATTCCCTTCATGTTCTGCATCATAGAAGGGTTTGTAGACATTTTGAACTTCATCGTAGCCCTTCAAAGCAACTATCGAATCTATTAAATCTTTAGGTAAATGCTCATAGCGTTTATCAAACTGATTTAAAGAAAGCTTGTAATCGTATAGCTTACTTTCTAGATCCTTTATCTCCTTAGGAAGAGGTAAGTTATATTTGTCGTAGTATGAAGTCTTAGGACTACTTGGTAACTTATAAAAATTATCAAAATCAAACTCGTTCATAGCCTTGTAGGATACAATGACATCCTCAAAGTATTTCCAAGTTCCTACAAACTCCACGTCGCCATTGTTTGCCACTTTACTTGGAGCATCAAAGCCAGTCAAAGCCCAGTAGCTTTTTCGGTTAGGATATTCTTCTGAAGTATAAAAAACATAGTGAAATTCTTGTGGCTTTACTACTTCACCTTCAGCAAATCTTCTTTTATCTTCTGGACTCCAGTTTGCAACATAAGCAGGCGGAGTTTTCCCAGGTGAACCATTAACTGCTCTATAGGTAGCCTTGTATGGTGTTGGTGTATATTCCCACTTACCTGTGAAGAAAACATCATCTTTATCAATCACCTGACTATCATAGTCATAGCCCTTAAAGGTCCATCTACCACTTCCATCATTCTCTATATAAGTTGTTTCAGTTGGCTGGATGGCCTCTACTTTATCACCCTTTTTGTAGATTTTTGTGTCTTCTGGCTTCAAGTAGTTCATACCAAACGGAACCGTTTTTCCTGGTGTGGCACTTTCAAACTCATAAAGTGCCGAGCGAGGAGTTTTATCCTTGTCTGGGATGACTTTCGGATTTTTATCACGAAGACCTGAGTTGACAAAAGTCACTAGATTGCGATAAACCTTATCAATTTCTTCTTGCTTTGTTGCAGTTTGAAGCACACCATCGGCAGCTGTCATTACACCATTCAAGATTTCTAGACTATCGTCTGTCTTACTTGAAAAGTCCTTGCTGCGCAAGTTTTTGAGGTAGTTCTCTAAAGTGCTCTTGTTTAGACTAGCATTTACTGGAGTTGCTTGGGCAGTGCCTGTAGCTGGCTGAGCATTTCTAAAACCAGTAGATGCTATCGCTTCACTTGTCTCTGCTACCGCAGATTCAGAAGATTTCAAAGCAACTTGGCTTTCTTTCTGAGGCTCTGCTTGCTCTGTTGCAGAAGAGCCCACCGAGACCTGATTCTCTGCTTTATTCTCCACTTGTTCAGTAGTTGCAAGCTCATCAGCTTGAGCTACTTGAGCGACTCCAAGCGCCGCAGGCGCAAACAAAAATCCAATCGCAAGGGACACAGTAGCAACTGACAATTTGCGGATTGAATATTTTATCTTTCTATCCTGAAAAAACATTCCAGTCCTCCTTTTATTTCATAATTTCATTCTATCATAAATAGTTAATATTAGCGATTTTTTTTGACCGTAAATTTTTAAAAACTTATTTGTGGATATTTCCTCATAATATACAAATATACAAAAAACTCCTTCTCCAAAATAGTAATTATAGGAATTTTTGTAAAAAAATGAAAGGAATCGCTCCCTTTCATTTTTTGCTTTTATTTCCAATTTAATACCGCGTTCAAACCATAGTGATCACTGACTTGCGGACTATTCTGACCATCAAAAACTACTTGCAAGCTTTCTACTTCTAACTCTTTCGTTGTAAAGACATAGTCAATTCGAAGCGGTTCGGTATTGCCTTTCCAACCATCAATTTCTGGTGGAACTGTATAGCTACCGCTTCTCTTTTTAGCGACCTCAAAAGCATCTTGTAACTCTAGAGGACTAGCTAGAATCGCTTGGTATCCCTCCTGACCAGCTGGGTTATTGAAATCACCAGCTAAAATCAGAGGTTTGTTCAAACCTTTCAGCACAGCCTCAAATCGTGCCCATTCCTCCTGGAAACCTTTATCCCACCAAGAAAGATGGACACTTGCAAGAGCAAGCTCCTTCCCCTCAACTTCTGTCTCTGCCAAGGCGACACGGCGAGTATGGTAGTCAGTTGGATCATCCACATCTGAAACTAAAATCTCACGTGCTTGAATAGGCGTTTTAGATAAGATTGCCACACCTTCATGGTAACGGTCATAGCCGATATGATTGTAAGCCCAAGTCCAGTAGTAGCTTCTTCCTTTCTCAGCCAACTTTTCAACCAAAAGTCTCACATAGTGG
The DNA here is from genome assembly GCF_003943385.1 of Streptococcus oralis. Classification (GTDB taxonomy): domain Bacteria; phylum Bacillota; class Bacilli; order Lactobacillales; family Streptococcaceae; genus Streptococcus; species Streptococcus oralis_CA. The sequence continues at coordinate 45,262 of NZ_RJPI01000005.1, read as the reverse complement.
TCTTGATGAATGGGTTCTGCCGCTGGTAAAGCTTGATAGAGGTCATCAACCTCCACTTCTGGAGAAGTAATTTCTTGATTGATTTCTTGGAAACAAATCAAATCATAGTCTTTTTCAAGAATATCCTGGAGCAAGAGCTGGAATTTTTCCTCTGCTTCCTTCTCCATCCAACTGTGGGTATTGAGTGTTAAAAATTTCATGCTTTTCTCCTAAAACAAGAGGTTGGAAAACAGCTTCCAACCTCAAGTATATTACAATTCTACTTTAGCAACTGCTGTTTTAGCTGCAAGAGAACCAGTTTGTTCTAATTTAACAGATTTGAGAACATCTCCATTTGTGAAGACAACCACTGTTGAAGTTTCACGACCTGCTGCACGGATAGCATCCAAGTCAGCTGTAACAAGAAGATCACCAGCAGCAACCTTTTGTCCTTCAGAAACGTGAACTGTGAATGGTTTTCCTTCAAGGCTTACAGTATCCAAACCGATGTGAACAAGTACTTCAAGACCTGCTTCAGTCACAAGACCAAGAGCATGTTTTGTAGGGAAGATACTTGATACAGTACCTGTAACTGGAGATACGATATTTCCATTTGCTGGTTCTACCGCAAATCCGTCACCCATCATTTTTTGAGCAAAAACTGGGTCTTTCACTTGTTCCAAGGCAATGACTTGACCATCAGCTACTGAGTAAACTTCCTCAGTTACACCCTTGAAATGTACAGTATTTTGTTGAGCTTCCGTCATTTGGCTTGGAAGAGTTTCAGGAATAACCTCACCTGAGTCAAGGATATCTTGGATATCAGATTTCAACACATCAGCTTTTGGTCCGTAGATAGCTTGGACACCTTGTCCTTTCATGACAAGTCCCATAGCCCCTTCAGCTTTCCATTCTTCCTCAGTACCAACACGATCTGCATCTTTAACAGTTACACGAAGACGAGTCATACATGCATCCACATCTACGATGTTTGCACGTCCACCAAGAAGGTTAATGATATTTACAGCTTGAGAAGCAGCTGCAACTTTTGTTTCACCTGAAGCAGCTCCTTCTGAAGCTCCTTCAGCAGTTTCATAGTTTCCGTTACGTCCTGGGGTTGCATAGTTGAATTTTTGAATCATGAAGTTTGCGATAAAGTACATGATTACAGCAAAGAGAACAGTTACCCAGATAAAGTTAACGATATCCATACCAATACCAGCATTAATTGCTAATGGTGTACGAGTCAAGAATTCAATTGAACCGAATGAGTGGACACGAAGGTGAACAATATCTGCCATAGCAAAGGCAGCACCTTGAACTACTGCATAAACAAGGTAAAGCGGTGTTGCGATGAACATGAACATATACTCGATTGGTTCAGTAACCCCTGTCAAGAATGTTGCAAGAGCTGTCGCAATCATCATACCTTTATATTGATGTTTCTTATCAGCATCGACATTACGGTAGATAGCCACGATCACACCCATCAAAATACCAAATGAACCGATCATTTGTCCAACTTTGAAACGAGCTGGGTGAACAGTATCTAACAATTGTTGGTAGTGACTTGCATCTGTACCTTTAAGGTTAACAAGGTCTGTTACCCATGCAAGCCATAGTGGGTCTTGACCAAATACTTGAGTACCTTTAGCTGCACCAGTTAAAATGTCATAAGTACCACCAAGAGCTGTGTAGTTCATTGGGATAGTCAACATATGGTGAAGACCAAATGGCAAGAGCAAACGTTCCAAGGTACCATACAAGAATGGTGCAAGGATTGGTGCAGTTTCTTGTGAGTTGGCAATCCAGATACCAAAGCTATTGATACCTGTTTGAACTACTGGCCAGAAAGCAGCAAGTAGAATTGCAGCGATTGCTGAACGAAGAATAACAACAAACGGTACAAAACGTTTTCCGTTGAAGAATGAAAGTGCGTCTGGAAGTTTACGGTAGTTGTAGTATTTGTTATAAGCAGTTGCCCCTACAAAACCTGAGATAATACCTACGAAGACACCCATGTTAAGGGCTGGTGCTTCAAGAACACTGATAAAGTAATCAGCAACTTTGATTGAACCACCAAAGAAAGTAGTTACCATAGCATCTGGATTTTTCAACATATCGCCTGATACACCAAAGATTGTACCAGTGATACGGTTAATCAAGATAAAGGCAAGTCCGGCTGCAAATGCACCACCTGCACGTTCTTTTGCCCAGCTTCCCCCAATAGCGAGGGCAAACAAAATATGAAGGTTACCGATAACCCCCCAACCAATTTGCTCTAGTACGCCACCAGTAATAACTAGGGGAGCAAGGTTTAGGTCAATCATTGCAAGTGATTTACCGATTGAAATCATCAATCCAGCGGCTGGCATAACAGCGATAACCACCATCAAAGCCTTACCGAATTTCTGCCAAAACTCGAAAGACAAGACATTTTTGAATGTAGCTTTCATCATTCAAATCTCCTTTATTTTATTTAGGCAAACGTTTTACGAAAACGTTTGCACTTGTTTATAATTTAATTATACCACTTTATTTTTTTTTGTAAAGGCTTTTATAAAAAAATTTCCCGTTTTTCTTAAATTTTTATACAAGTGCTAAAAGAAAAAAGAGAAGCTCAAGAAAACTTCTCTTTTAAAAATGTATTATTTTTCTGATTTGTTCTGCAAGTCGCATTTATATCCAACTAAATCTTCAAGAATCGACGCATTGAAATGCCTGATCCAATTGAACCAATGAAAATTCCGATTATAAATAATAGGACTGTCATCAGAGGGATAAACACATCTGGTGTAATCATTGACAAGTTTTGCCCCACCAAGGATTTATTGACAGATTGATAAACCATATTGTAAACAAAGAATACAAGGACTGAAGGAATAGCTGCTCCAAATAAACCGATAAAGGCACCTTCAAGTAAGAATGGTCCTCTAATGTAGCCATTTTTAGCTCCTACTAGACGCATGATTTGAATTTCGCGGCTCCGAGAGATAATGGTAATACGAATGGTATTGGAAATCAGGAAGACTGCAATAAAAATCAAGAGCCCCGCAATAACCAATCCCCAAACACGGATAAAGGAAGCCAGTTCGAAAAGTCGTTGAGTGTTGGCACCACCGTCTTGAACCTCAGATACCCCTTCAATTTTCTTGGCCCCTTCTGCTACTTTAGGAACATCACTCGGAGTATTGGTATCAACGATGTAGGCATCATAGAGCGGATTGGCATCCCCTTCAAAGACCTTCCAGTCATCCCCCATCGTTTCAGTCAATTTTTGATACTGCTCTTCCTTGCTTGAAAAAGTGACATTCTTAACACCTTGCATAGCTTTTAAGGCATCATAAACCTTGTGGTAGTCATTATTGGTAACTGTCTGACCTTCTTTTTCAATCGTTTCACTATTATCTGCTACATCCTTACGAATGTAAACCATGACACGAACGTTGTTTTCAATATCGGTAGCCAGCTTGGCTGTATTAAAAATTACGGATGCAAACAGGGCAACGAGTGTCAAGGTAATCATAACCGAACTCACTGCTGCTACTGTCATCCAGCCATTTCGTTTTAAACTTTTTAATGATTCAAATAAATGGCGAAAAAATCTACTAATCATCGTATCCATATTCTCCTTTAGCTTCGTCACGAACGACACGGCCATTTTCAATGGCAATGACACGGTGGCGCAAGGTATTTACAATCTGGCTATTGTGAGTCGCCATCAAGACAGTAGTACCTTGGAGATTGATGCGTTCCAACAGATTCATAATTTCCCAAGAATTATCTGGGTCCAAGTTTCCTGTCGGCTCATCGGCAATCAAGACTTTGGGATTGTTCACAATCGCACGAGCAATCGCAATCCGTTGCTGCTCTCCACCTGAGAGTTCGTTAGGGAAAGAGCGAACCTTGTGTTTCAAACCGACCAAGTCCAAGACTTCCATAACCCGTTTTTTGATGTTGCGACGGTTCTCTCCGATAACTTCCATTGCGTAAGCAATATTTTCATAAACGGTTTTCTTGGGCAAGAGTTTGTAATCTTGAAAGACTACCCCAACACTTCGACGGAGTAGAGGGATATCTTTCTTCTTGATTTTAACCAAATTAAAGCCTGCAACTGTTAGGCTCCCTTTTTCAATCTTTACTTCTCGATATAAAGCTCGAATAAAGGTTGACTTCCCTGCTCCAGAAGGCCCAACGATATAGGCAAATTCTCCTGGTTCAATACTAAGAGAGACTCCACGAAGAGCAGTCGTTCCGTTATCGTATTTTTTGACAACATCTCGCATTTCAATGATTGACATGTGAGTTCCTTTCTATTTCTTAGCTGATTCGCCACTTGAGATAGGCGTCGATGAAACCATCAAGATCTCCATCCATGACCTTATCTACCTGAGCAACTTCAAAGCTCGTACGGTGATCTTTTACCATGGTATAAGGTGTGAAGACATAAGAACGAATCTGACTTCCCCATGTGATTTCTTTTTTCTCACCTTTGAGGGAGTCGACTTCCGCAGCTTTCTTTTCTTGCTCCATCTGATAGAGCTTGGCTTGCAACATCTTCATAGCACGATCTCTATTTCCATACTGGGTACGATCGACTGTCGATTGAACGACTGTCCCCGTAGGAATGTGTGTCAAACGCACACCTGTTGAAACTTTATTGACGTTTTGTCCACCAGCACCACCTGAACGGAAGGTATCCATTTTGATATCATCTTCACGGATTTCCACTTCGATGGTATCGTCCAACTCAGGCATAACCTCAACGGATGTAAATGAAGTATGGCGACGTTTGGCAGAGTCAAATGGCGAAATACGGACTAAACGGTGAACACCCATTTCCGACTTGAGAAGACCGTAGGCATTTGGACCTTCAAAGGACAAGGTCACAGACTTGATGCCCGCTTCATCACCAGCTTGGTAATCCAAGACTTCTACTTTAAAGCCTTTTGCATTTCCATAACGAGTGTACATACGGAGCAACATATCACCCCAGTCCTGAGCCTCTGTACCTCCAGAACCTGGATGGATTTCCAAAATAGCATTATTGTGGTCATAAGGTTCTGACAAGAGAAGCGTCATCTCGTAGCTGGTCATCATCTTATCCAGTTCTGTCAACTGTTCAACCAGTTCATTACGTACAGACTCGTCTTCTACTAAAAAGTCCAATAAAATTTCAACTTCATCCTGCAACTCCTCCATTTTACGGAAGGTGTTGTAGGTATTTTTTAATTCATTTAATTCTTGCGACGTTTTTTGGGCCGCGATATTATCGTTCCAAAAATCAGGTTCTGTCATCTTGTTTTCCAAGATGGCAATCTCTTCCTCTAGTCCTTCGAGGTCAAAGAGACCCCCTGAAAGAAGCTAATTTTTCACGATTTGCGTCAATTTTTTGACGAATTTCTGAAATGTCCATAAATACTCCTTTATTCACATCGTTTCATTATACCACATTCTCTTATTTCTTTCCATATTTTGCTTGTTATTTCAAATTATAAGCAAAAAAGAGGGCTTTCACCCTCCATTTTATAACTTTTTAGCAGAGGTTCGAGCAATCTCCTCTACTTGGATACCTTGCGCTTCAAATTTCTCCTTCAGGAAGGTTAAATCAATCGTCCCATCAATTTGAACCTCAATAACTACCTTACCATCCTTACGAGGAATATTGACTGTGTGTGAAATATTCAGATTTTCTTCTACAATCAAGGTCACAATCTTGCCCAAAACTCCGACTTCATTTTCCGTAATAAACCGAACACGAATTCCTTCCTCGCCGTAGCCAGCGATTTCTAGAAAGGCTTGAAAAACATCACGATCTGTAATCACACCATAAACCTGTTGATTGTCCACAACTGGAAGAATACCGATCTTATTCTTTAACATGAGATAGGTCGCATCTTCTAGACTAGCATAACCTGAGACTGTGATGACATCCCGAATCATGACGTCTTTGACTTTGGTCTTATTGAGAAGATAATTCATCTCATAGATGGAGAGACTGGTTGCTTTAGACGGACTGGCTTCAGCAATAGTTCCTTCTGTTACAAGACCAACCAATTGATCATTTTCGATAACAGGTAAACGGTGCAAACCTTGCTCGCGCATCAAATCTGCTGCATGTGCTACAGTCGTATCTGGACTGATATAAACTACCTTGCGGGTCATAAAATCTTTAACTGCCATGAGACTTCTCCTTCTTTATTGCTACTATAATTATACACTTTCTTACAAAAACTATCAAACGCTTTCATCTCTTTTTCAAGATTTTGTAACATTCAATCACAAAAAAAGAGAGAAATAGCCTTCTCTCTTAAACTTAAATCGTAACGGAATCTCTATCCTTAATCATATAGCGTTTTAAAGGAGTTAAGCTAGCTAGCCAGTACAATAGACCTCCAAAAATCGCCGTAAAGCCACTACCAGTTGTGAGCAAGAACATAGGACTCTGGATATGCTTTGTTATAGGGTTGTAAACAAATAGTACTGCAACTAACAAGGAAATGATTACACAAGATAATCCTACCAGATTAAATCCTTTGGTAAACTCATAGGCGTCATGTCCTTCAAGGAAATAGGCTGAACGCAAATCGAGTTTTCGTTTTCTTAAGATAAAATAGTCAACAACGATCATTCCGATAATGGGTCCTTGAATATAGGCCGCCAGCGAGATGAAGGAACCGAAGTATTCATCCACTCCTCCCCAAATCGTAAGTAGGCTCACATAAACCATGGCAATCCAAACCATTAGTTTATAACTTACTTTGGGCATCCCGCTTTTTACAATCATACAGTTCACATACGATCCTGTACCCTGAGTTCCAATATTGGCAAAGGCTACTAATAGTAAACTTAAAAGCGCAAAGGCTGGTGTGCTTAGAGTTGAAAGCATGGTTGTTGGGTCACTTTCATAGACACCTGTTTTGACAAACATAGCCAAAGCCATGACTCCACCTGTCGCAGCAAAGAATGGCGCAACAACCCCGTATGACAAGGCTGTAGCCCAATAGCCACTGCGTTCTGATTTTGCCAAACGTGGTAAGACAAAGGCTTGTGTAGACCAAGAAAAGGCTACGGCCACATTTCCTTCCCCTGACATCATAAAACGTTCAATCGGTGTCAAATTTTCTTGGATGGCAGGTTGGACATTCATAATATCCCTAATCGGAACCGCAACAAAACAGATTCCAACGATGATTAGCCCAACAAATAACAAGGCAACCACCAGAAAGCGATTAGTGCCTTTAATTACCTCTGGCCCCCCAAGAGCAATCAGCGTTCCAAGGAGAACACAGAGGGTACCTAGAATCGGTGCCCATACTCCCTTGTCTAAACCAAGCCCAAAATTATTTGCCAAATGAATCATGGAGCTGGCAAAAAGATTAGCGGTAACGGCGTACCAACCAAAATTTGCCAGACTAATCACGGTTGATAGAACGGCCACCCCTTTTTTACCTAGAACGGATCTCAACCAAATCCATAAATCAATTCCATATTTAACCGCAAACAAGATTGGGAGACATTCAATAAAGACCCAGATAATGTTAAAACTAAAAATATTAATCAACATTTGATTAAAGGTCAAATATTGAGCCACATAGGCTCCTTGGGTATAACACCAAGTTGCGATGGCAAAACCACTTGTCGATAAGAAGAGATCCCAGAAAGAATACTGACGATCCTTGTTGGTCATGGGAACGATTCCCGTTATGGTCTCCTGTTGAATGAAGTCATTCATCTTGGACATTTTATTGAATACCTCCTGTCATGGCTAGGATAATCAGAATATGATTGACTAGAATCATATCAATTACTTATGTAAAATAAACTTTTAAGAAAGGGGAAGCGAATAGATATAGATTAAGGTTTTCATTTATCCTTAAATCGTAACGGAATCTCGATCCTTGATCATATAGCGTTTTAACGGAGTTAAGCTAGCTAACCAGTACAATAAACCTCCAAAAATCGCAGTAAAGCCACTACCCGTTGTGATTAAAAAGATTGGGCTTTGAATCTGTGCTGTTACAGGGTTATAAACAAATAGTACTGCAACCAATAAGGAGATAAATACGCAAGATAAGCCAACCAGATTAAAGCCATTTGTAAACTCATAAGCTTTATGTCCCTCAAGGAAATAGGCTGAACGCAAATCAAGTTTTCGTTTTCTTAAGATAAAGTAATCGACAACAATCATACCAATAATTGGCCCCTGAATATAGGCGGCTAGTGAGATGAAGGAACCGAAGTACTCTTCCACTCCTCCCCAGATTGTAAGTAGGCTCACGTATACCATAGCAATCCAAACCATTAGTTTATAGCTTACTTTTGGCATCCCGCTTTTAACAATCATACAATTCACATACGATCCTGTCCCCTGAGTTCCAATATTGGCAAAGGCTACTAGTAGTAGACTTAAGAGGGCAAAGGCTGGGGTGCTTAGAGTTGACAGCATGGTTGTTGGATCACTTTCATAAACACCTGTTTTGACAAACATGGCTAGAGCCATGACTCCACCTGTCGCAACGAAGAATGGAGCCACAACTCCGTATGATAAGGCTGTAGCCCAATAACCACTACGTTCTGATTTTGCTAAACGTGGTAAAACCAATGCCTGTGTAGACCAAGAAAAGGCAAAGGCAACATTTCCTTCTCCAGAAAGCATGAAGCGTTCTAATGGAGTTAAATCTCCTTGGGTAGCCGGTTGAATATTCATAATATCAGTTATAGGAACGGCGACAAAGCAGATTCCAACGATAATGAGACCGACAATCAACAGGGCGATTACCAAGAATCGATTGGTCCATTTAATCACTTCTGGCCCCCCTAGAGCAATAAGAGTTCCAAGAAGAACACAGAGTGTACCAAGAATAGGTGCCCATACTCCCTTGTCCAAACCAAGACCAAAATTATTTGCCAAGTGGATCATAGAACTAGCAAAAAGATTGGCCGCAACGGCATACCAGCCAAAGTTAGCTAAGCTAATAATAGTTGATAGCAAGGCTACGCCTTTTTTTCCGAGGACAGCTCTCAACCAAATCCATAAATCAATTCCATATTTAACCGCAAACAAGATTGGGAGACATTCAATAAAGACCCAAATAATGTTAAAGCTAAAAATATTAATCAACATCTGATTAAAAGTCAAATATTGAGCCACATAAGCCCCTTGGGTATAACACCAAGTAGCAATGGCAAAACCACTTGTTGACAGAAAGAGATCCCAGAAAGAATACTGACGATCCTTATTGGTCATGGGAACAATTCCCGTTATCGTCTCCTGTTGAATAAAGTCATTCATCTTAGACATTTTATTGAATACCTCCTGTCATGGCTAGAATAATCAGAATAAGGTTAATTAGAACTAAGACGATGACTATAGTAAAATCACTTTTTAGAAATGGCTGGGCAAACACATAGTTTGGTGATTCCATTTCTTCTAGCCTTCTTTTCGTTTCATTTGCTATTAATTCTTCAATTTCTGATGTCGGTTTCATCTCAATTCTCCTCTAAGTATAAATCTAATGCAAGTTTTCCATACTGCTTGGTATAACGATACCAGATGTAGAGAAATTCACCTACTGGTTTTCCAACGCTTTCTTGGAACAGAGCCCACAAAAACCAATAATATGAAGTCACTGATACATAGGCAAAATAGTGACGTTTAGTTTTCTTATCTGGAACTTCTTGTAAATAGATCTCAAGTACCTTTTCAGCTTCTTCCACTGTATAATTTGAACACCCGATAAAGGTTCCTAAATCTCCTGCTGGATCTCCCATACCAGAATATTCCCAATCAATCAAGCTCATTTCGCCAGCTTCATTCAACAAGAAATTCGGACTATAAGAATCTCCGTGGCAGAGAACCTTTTTCGCTTGATCTTCTTGTAGAAACTTCTCAAGAACTGAGACATTCTTATCCAACTCTTCAAGCCCATCAAATTCAAAACGATTGCTAGCCTTTAATTTTTGTCTAAAATCATCAATTCCCTCAAATTGGTCAAAGGAATGTCCCGTTTTTTCTCCAGATTGGTGCAAACGTCTCAAGAGCTCCATTGCTTTTGCTACATCATCCCAATTATCATAATCCAGTTGCTTGGCATTAGGGATAAATTCTGAAATTTTCCAGCCCTCATCCTTGTTCATGGCAACAAAAGTACGATCAATCTTCAATTTTGCAGCAATTTCCATGGAAGCCGCTTCACTAGCACGATCAATATAATTCTCCGTTCCTCTACCTGGATGACGGTAAACATATTTCTTCCCTAGGCAGTCAAATGAAAATGAAGTGTTGGTTAAACCGTCTTTTAGGGGTTTAATATTGACAATATCTGAAGCTATACATCCTAATGTCTTACAGATGTTATCAATGATTTCCGAATTAGTATTCACCAAATAGTGTTCATCAAACTGACGCAACTCATCTAGTGAATCAAACTCCTTAACAATGTCTGCTGAATAATGTCGAGCTTCCAAAGGAAGTTCCTTGACGTGACGACTATAATAATCTTCCCAGAGCTGTTCGCGATACGGCTCATGTTTAAATTCAGTTTCTAAAATATCTACGAATTTTTCACTAAATGCACGATCAAAATAAACATGCCCCACCATAGCCCAAGTATTCGTCCCACCGATTTGAATATCGATAATCGTGTGATTGGAATCTTCCTTAGAGCAGTATTCGTCCGTGTCCCCTTCTGCAAATATTGTAGAATAGTAACCTCTGTAAATGTATCGTTCAAACGGATTTTCTACAAAATAATTATCCGATGAACAGATATAAGTGTTGGAAAGTTGATCTCTGACTAGCATGAGAGAAGAACAGTTGTTGTACTTGTAGTAATCATTATTCACAACGATTTTAACGCCAAATTTTTCTGCCAGATAGAACATTTTTTCTTGCAGATATCCTACAATAACTGTAATGTCCTCTATCCCAGCTTCTTGCAATTGCTTGATTTCTCTCTCAATCAAACGCTCACCTTTAACTTGAAGCAATCCTTTAGGTAGCTCATAAGACAAAGGAGCAAAGCGGCTACTCATACCTGCAGCCATGATAATGGCATTCTTCACCTGATACGGAGCCAAAGCCTCCTCACCTAAGTCAGTTAAGTTATTTTCCTCACTGATCCACTTCTCTTCTTTACATTCCTTGAGAAGATTATTTACCGTCCCCAAAGCGATATCTAGCTGTTCAGCCAATTGTCTCTGCGTAAAGTTTTCATCTTTGTGGGTCAACAAAAAACGTAAAAGTTTAAATTGTTTTTCTGATAGCATATCTTCAGCCTCTTTGTTCAATATTTTTGTTTATTTAATTATATGATGAACACGTGCTTTTGTCAAGTTAGATTCTATATTAAGAAAACGGGGGCTCAAATCAGGCCCATCAAAATAGGGACCAAACGAAAAAAGAGCCCCAAATTTGGAGCTCTTCAAATTCATCTACAAAATAATCCACTAAATTAGATAATTGCTTACGCAATCTCCATCTGCAACCTAAACTAGTCTCCCAGACTAGAGGAGAATTGCTTGGGCAATTCTTATCCGCCGACTAAAACAATCCACTGAATCGGATGATTACTTACGTAATCCTTATCTGCCGACTAAAAAGGTCCCCCGGACTATAGGGGAATTGCTGCGCAACTCTCATCCACCGACTAAAACAATCCAGTGGATTGGATGATTGCTTGCGCAATCCTTATCTGCCGACTAAAAAGGTCCCCCGGACTATGGGGAAATTGCTTGCGCAATCTCCATCCACAACCTAAACTAGTCTCCCAGACCAGAGGAGAATTGCTTGCGCAATCCTTATCCGCCGACTAAAACAATCCACTGGATTGTTTTAGCCACCTAGGTATGCTTTTCTGACTTCGTCTGATGCTGCGAGTTCTTTTCCTGTTCCTGATAGGACAATCTTGCCTGTTTCAAGTACATAACCTCGGTCAGAGATAGCAAGGGCCTTGTTAGCGTTCTGTTCAATTAGGAGAACCGTTGTTCCTTGCTTCTGAATATCTTGGATGATATCAAAAATTTCTTGGATAAAGATCGGGGCAAGTCCCATTGACGGCTCATCCAAGAGAAGGAGCTTAGGTGTTGACATGAGCGCGCGTCCCATAGCCAGCATCTGCTGTTCACCACCTGAAAGAGTTGCCGCATCTTGGTTTTTGCGTTCTTCCAGACGAGGGAAACGTGAGAAAACTTTTTTCAAGTTAGCTTGATTTTCTTCACGATTTTTCTTTAAAAAGGCTCCCATTTCTAAGTTTTCCATAACAGTCAAGCCTGGAAAAACATGGCGTCCTTCAGGAACTTGTGAAAGGCCACCTGCCACGATTTTTTGCGCTGGCATCTTTTGAATTTCTTTTCCTAAAAACTGAATTTTACCAGCACTTGGACGAACCAAACCTGAAAGGGTGCGAAGAATGGTTGTTTTACCAGCACCATTGGCACCAATCAAGGAAACAACTTCACCTTCATTAACCTCGAAACTTACATCACGAACTGCTTGGATCATGCCGTAATGAACAGAGAGGTTTTCAACTTTTAACATAGACATTAGGCTTCACCTCCTAGATAAGCTTCGATAACGCGTTTGTTGCTCTTGATTTCATCTGGAGTCCCATGAGCAATCAAACGACCATATTCAAGAACATAGATACGCTCAGTAACTTCCATAACCAAGTTCATATCGTGTTCGATGAGCATGATGGTAATTTTAAATTCGTCTTTGATACGGCGGATCAATTCTGTCAATTCAGCTGTTTCTTGTGGATTCATCCCAGCTGCAGGTTCATCCAAAAAGAGGATCTTAGGTTCAGTTGCCAGAGCACGAACGATTTCCAATCGACGTTGTTGACCATAGGCCAGATTTTTAGCAAGTGTATCTGCGTCACCATCCAAATCAAAAATCTTCAGTAAGTCCAAAGCTTTATTTTTTAATTCTTCCTCATTCTTATAGAAAGCAGGTAAGCGTAGAAAGCTAGCGAGGACATGTTGTTTATGATGATTTCCAAAAGCGATGAGAACATTGTCTAAAACTGTCAGATCCTTGAACAAACGAATATTTTGGAAAGTACGACTGAGTCCAAGTGAAGCAATCTTGTAGGGAGTTTTCCCATTTAGGAGGTGACCATCTAGTGTCACCGTACCTTCACTTGGTTCATAAACACCCGTCAAGAGATTGAAAAGAGTTGTTTTACCTGCCCCGTTTGGTCCAATCAGACCAACCAATTCTCCCTCGTTCAATTCAAGAGTGACATCTCCAACAGCTGTTAGACCGCCAAAATGTTTGGTTAACTGTTTAACTTCAAGTAATGCCATTAGTTTTGTCCCTCCTTCTTAGATTTTTTAAAGAAACGTGATAGACTTAATTCCCATGTCCCAAGAAGTCCACCTGGTCTGAAGATCATCACCAATACAAGAGCCAAAGCGTAGATGATCATACGTACGCTAGCTACATCTTGAAGGAGCATATTTAAAATTCCTAAAACAATCGCAGAAACGATGGTACCAGTAATCGATCCTAGTCCGCCAAAGACAACGATAATCAACACATTGATGGAATTAATAAAGGTGTAATCTTTTGGTACAACAGATCCGATAAAACCAGCCTGAAGTGAACCAGCAATACTTGCTGTAATAGCACCAAAGACAAAAGCGATAATTTTGATTTTTGTAGTATTTACCCCAACTGACTCTGCAGCAATCTCATCCTCACGAACAGATAGAGTAGAACGTCCAATTGGACTACGTAAGAAGTTGAGAGTCGCAATAGTTGTGATCACCACAAAAAGATACACCATTTGCCAGTTGGTAAAGTTTGGAATACCCAAGATACCAGCAGCACCATTGGTCAAACTACCACCATTAATGATAAAGATACGAATGATTTCTGAAACACCTAGCGTCGCAACAGCCAGGTAATCACCCTTCAAACGGAGTGTCGGGATCCCAACGAGCAAAGCGACTGCACCAGAAATCAAGGCTCCCAAGACCATTGCTCCAAAGAAGGCACCATAGGTTGGTGATTTTGAACCAATAATCGCTGCTGCATAAGCCCCAATTGCCATAAAACCTGCATGACCGAGTGAGAATTGTCCTGAAAAACCAACGATTAAGTTCAAACCTACTGCAAGGATGATATTAATCCCAATTTGTTCTAAAATTTGGACATGGAATAGATTGAGAACACCAGCAGAAACCAGTAAACTAATCAATCCATAACCCGCTAACAGAAGGAATAACCAGAGAATATTTACTTTAAGATTTGTCTTCATTGTTTACACCTTCTCTTTCACATTCTTACCAAGGATACCTGCAGGACGAACAATCAGAATCAAAAGCAAGATTCCATAAACGATGGCATCACGGAAATCAGACATACCAAAGGCAGTTGTAAAAGTTTCCAACAAGCCAATCACAAATCCCCCTAGAGCTGCACCAGGAATAATTCCGATACCACCGAGTACGGCCGCAACGAATGATTTAAGACCCGGAGTCACGCCCATTAACGGTTCAAGAGAGTTGTAGTAAAGGGCAATGAGGACACCTGCTGCACCAGCAAGGGCTGAACCCAAAGCAAAGGTAAAGCTGATTGTACGATTTACGTTAATTCCCATCAATTGCGCCGCGTCACTATCAACTGATACAGCACGCATGGCTTTCCCCATTTTTGTTTTTTGAACAATCACTTGCAATAAGATCATCAGGAGTAAGGAAATTGCTAAAATCATTAACTGGACGTTTGTCAAGCTGATTGGCCCCAAATCATAGCGAACTGTTTGAATGGCTTGAGGAAAGGCGCGAGTATTGGCACCGACCAAGTAGACCATTCCATATTCCAGTAGGAAAGACACTCCGATAGCAGTAATCAATACAGCAATACGCGTAGAATGTCGCAAAGGACGGTAGGCAAGAAACTCAATCACAACACCAAGTAGTGCAGTTCCAGCCATTGAAATAATCAAAGCTAAAAAGAAATCCATTTGGAAAGAATTAATCAAAAAGTAACCAATAAAGGCTCCCATCATATAAATATCACCGTGGGCGAAGTTGATGAGTTTGATAATTCCATAAACCATGGTATAACCCAGGGCCAAAAGTGCATAAACACTACCCAGAATTAAACCATTCACAAGTTGTTGGAGCATAGCATTCACTCTTTTCTATCGTTATTTTTTAGAAAATTTCTCAATTTTCACAAGTTCATAAACACCGAAACAGGGAGTGAGTCAAAGGCTCATTCCCTATTTCAACTACTATTCTAATGTTATGGTTTTACAACTTCTGCTGCTTCCACTTTACCATTATTCATGGTCATCATGTAAGCCGTTTTCACTGTGTTGTGATCTGCATCAAAGCTCGTTTGACCAGTCACACCATCAAAGTCTTTGGTTTTAGCAAGGTTGTCCTTGATTTCACCTGAGTTTTTAGCACCTTTTGCAGCATTGGCTACTAGATAAACTGAGTCATAGGCCAAAGCTGAGAATGTTGAAGGTTCTTCGTTGTATTTTGCACGGTAGGCTTCAAGGAAAGCTTTAGCTTTTGCAGAAACATCAACTGTAGTTGAGAATCCTGAGATGAAGTAAATGTTTGATGCTCTTTCAGCAGTCGCTTGTTGAACAAATTCTTCACCGTTAAAGCCGTCACCACCAACGATTGGTTTATCAATTCCCATACCACGCGCTTGGTTTACGATTTTACCTGCTTCTGTGTAGTAACCTGGAACAACGATAGCGTCAAACTCTTTCCCTTTCATTTTAGTAAGGGCTGCTTGGAAGTCTGTATCACCTGCCACAAACGTTTCATCTGCAACGATTTCACCTTTGTAAGCTTCACGGAAAGATTTAGCAATACCTTTAGCATAGTCACTTGCATTGTCAGTATATAGAACAACCTTCTTAGCATTCAATTTGTTTGTTACATAGTTAGAAATAATCTTCCCTTGGAAGCTATCTTGGAAAGTTCCGATAAATAGATATTCTTGACCTTTGGTCAAACCGTCTTGAGTCGCACTTGGTGAAATCAATGGAACCCCTGCTTGAGTAGCGTTGGCTACAGCTGCAGCAGTTGCACCAGATGTCGCAGGTCCTACGATAGCTGTAACTTTTGATTGGGTCACTAGGTTAGTTGTAACAGAGGCAGCCTCAGCAGTTTCAGATTTGTTGTCTTTGTCTACAACTTCGATTTGTTTTCCATCGATACCACCTGCAGCATTGATTTCATCAACAGCAAGTTGGGCACCTTTTTGTTCAGAAGTACCATAGGCAGCTACAGCACCTGTTTCTTCAAAGTTAAAACCGATTTTGATAGTCTTTTCGTCTACTGGGTTACCAGTTGTATTTGACGCTCCTGACTTGACCTCTCCACAGGCAGCGAGAAGAGCTACGCTAGCAAGAGCCACAAAAGATAGGGCAAATTTTTTCTTCATTTTTAATCTCCTTATAGTTGTTTCAAAAATAGTATGTTAAGAATATACCGAATTATCAGAAAATTGTCAACACATTTATCTCATTTTTTAAATGATAACGTTTTCCTCAGTGCGATAGAGATTGCCAACAAAGGGAGTTTCTAACTCTTGAATGTGGCAACGTCTTATTTTTTTGATAAATCTTTCCTTACCTAATCTCTCAACTAAGTCATCTAGCTCCTCAGTTGGAACATAGAGCTGCAAGTAACGATGTTTTTTGGAATGGTAACAGATATCACCGTATTCCTGAAGTTTTTTTGCATCTCGATTATAGTAAAGATAGATGATTAATCCTGATCGATTTGTTTTTTCAAACATGAGGGATCCTCTTTCTAAGAAATCTTCCCCTATTATACCAAAAAAAGCAAACTCCGTCGAGTTTGCTTTCTAGGTTGCTTAGCTCAAAGAATTGTTAGCCATGATTTCATCAATGAAGCCATATTCGAGCGTTTCTTGGGCACTCATCCAGTAATCACGTTCCGCATCTGCATGAATTTGCTCAACTGATTTACCAGAGTTATCTGCAAGGATTTTCTCCAATGTCTTACGAGTTTTGAGCAAGTGTTCTGCAGCGATTGCCATATCTGTCTGTTGGGTACCACCACCTGTACCACCCATTGGTTGGTGAATCATGTACTCTGCATTTGGAAGCATGAAGCGTTTGCCTTTTGCACCACTTGATGCAATAACAGTCCCCATAGATGCAGCCATCCCCATCACGATGGTTTGGACATCTGCCTTGATAAAGTTCATAGTATCAACGATTGCCAAACCAGCTGACACAGAACCTCCAGGTGTATTGACATAAAGGTAAATATCCTTTGTACTATCTTGGGCATCCAAGAAAAGTAATTGGGCGATAACGGAGTTAGCCATGTTATCTTCAACTGGACCTGTTAGCATGATGATGCGGTCTTTCAAAAGACGAGAGTAAATATCATAGGAACGTTCTCCACGGCTTGTTTGTTCAATAACTACAGGAATCATTCATTTCTCCTTTTAATGTTGAATTTTCTTAGTCATGCGACTCAATACAGAACTATTATATCTTTTTGGTCAAAAAAGGTCAAATTTTTGCTCTATACTATCGACAGAATCAAAAATTCAACCTCCTTGCAAAATTAGAAACATCCTCCAATTTCATCTTTAAGACTCTATCTAAGTCTTATTTCGTACCGAACAAGCGGTCTCCAGCATCTCCGAGACCTGGAACAATATAGCCATGTTCATTCAAGTGTTCGTCCAGAGCTGCTGTAAAGATTTCGACATCTGGGTGAGCTGCTTGAAGAGCTTTCACTCCTTCTGGAGCAGCTACCAGACAGACAAACTTGATGTTTGATGCCCCACGTTTTTTAAGGGAGTCAACAGCCAAGATTGCTGAGCCACCTGTTGCCAACATTGGATCCACTACAAAGATTTGACGTTGGTCAATATCCTCAGGCAATTTCACCAAGTATTCAACTGGTTGAAGGGTTTCTTCATCACGGTACATACCGATGTGACCAACTTTGGCTGCTGGAACCAAGCTCAAGAGGCCATCTACCATCCCGATACCTGCACGCAAGATTGGGACAATCGCCAATTTTTTCCCAGCCAATTGTTTTTGAACGGTCTTTGTGATAGGTGTTTCGATTTCCACGTCTTCAAGTGGAAGATCACGAAGTACTTCATATCCCATCAACATTGCAATCTCGTCTACTAGTTCACGAAAAGCTTTTGTAGAAGTATCTGTACGACGCAAGATTGACAATTTGTGTTGAATGAGTGGATGATTAATGACTTCAATTTTTCCCATTTTCTGAGTTCCTTCTTTCAATTTATTCTTCTTATTATATCAAAAAACGGTTTAAAAAGCTTTCTAAACCATTTATTTTTATTAATTTTTAAATCAAATCTGCCTCTTGAAGAGCTGTCTGAACAGTCTCTAATGGTAAATGGGTTAACTCGGTGCCTTTTTCATGATAAAGGTACTGGGCATAGTCATCCATTCGGTACTGGTTGATATAAACCACGCGCTTACAACCAACTTGTAGCAGTTGTTTGGTGCAGTTCAGACACGGAAAATGGGTCACATAGGCTGTAAATCCTCTGGGAACCCCTCGTTCGGCTCCTTGCAAGATGGCATTGACCTCGGCGTGAAGGGTTCGGACACAGTGACCTTCAATGACCAGACATTCGTGGTCGATACAGTGCTCCGTTCCTGATACGGAACCATTGTAGCCTGTTGAAATGACCTTATTGTCCTTAACGAGGACAGCTCCCACCTTGGCACGTTTGCAGGTCGAACGATTGGCAATCAGTAAAGCCTGGGCTGCAAAGTACTCATCCCAAGCCAGTCTTTTTTCAGTCATGACTCTTCTCCTTTTCCTCTATTTTTTGAAAAATGGCAAGCGTAAATCTGCAATCTTTTCAGCTGGAACCTTCATCCCATCCTTGATCCATTTGAGCAGAACCGATACGATGGCTGAGCTCCAAAACGAATGAAGGTAGCTGCTGACACCTTTTGATTTTCCGTGGTATTTTTCCAGAAATTCCTGCATGGCTTGGATAAAAATCTTTTCCAAGTGGTAGTCCAGAGCGAGTTGGATAACCTTGGCTTCTTTCTTGGCTGCTCGAAAAAGGTGAACCCAGACTAGATAAAGGTCTGTTCTGACATCGTAGTGGCTCAACTGTTCCATAATGTTATGGACACTGCGTTTAAAGACGCTTTCCAAAATCTCTTCTTTGGAGTCATAGTTACGATAAAAGGCAGCGCGTGAGACACCCGCCCGCTTGACCAGCTCTGAAATACTAATCTTAGCCAAGTCTTTTTTCTCTAGAAGTTGCAAAAGAGCCGTCTCAATCGCTTCTCTGGTCAAGAAATTGGATTCTTGATTTGATTTTCTGAGATTTTCAAGAGATTTTTCAGATATTTTACGTTCAGACATAACAATTTCTTTCTACTTGTGACAACAGAGAGGTGGTACTTTTGTTTCAAGGGCTTTCATGATATAATTGTAAAAAAAGACAGAACCTTTGTCAATGTATAAGTGACAAAGATGGAGAATTTCTATGACTTGGAAGATTGTAGCTGACTCTGGTTGTGATTATCGTCAATTGGTAACTCCCGCTATCGATACTGAATTTGTCAGTGTTCCTTTAACTATTCAAGTGGCTGATCAGGTCTTTATTGATGATGCCAATCTCGACATTGACTACATGATGAAAACCATGTATGCGACTTCTGAGGCTTCAAAATCAGCTTGCCCTAGCCCTGATGATTACTTGCGTGCATTTGAAGGTGCTAAGCATATCTTTGTCGTTACCATCACTGGTACTCTTTCTGGTAGCCATAACAGTGCACAGCTCGCTAAAAACATCTACCTCGAAGAACACCCTGACACTCAGATTCATGTGATTGATAGTTTATCTGCAGGTGGGGAGGTTGACTTGATTGTCGAAAAAATCAATGACTTGATTGACCAAGGACTTTCTCATGAGGAAATTGTTGAAGCTATCACAGCTTACCAAGAAAAAACAAAATTGCTCTTTGTCCTCGCTAAGGTTGATAACTTGGTAAAAAATGGCCGTTTAAGTAAGCTTATCGGTACAGTCGTTGGTCTTCTCAACATCCGTATGGTCGGGGAAGCAAGTGAAACTGGAACCTTAGAGCTTCTTCAAAAGGCTCGTGGTGCTAAAAAGTCTCTTCAAGCAGCCTATGAAGAACTCATCAAGGCTGGCTATGCTGGTGGTCGTATCGTCATTGCTCATCGCAGCAATGAAAAATTCTGTCAGCAATTGTCAGAACGCTTGCTGGAAACATTCCCACAAGCCAATATCAAAATCCTCCCAACATCTGGTCTCTGCAGTTTTTATGCAGAAGATGGCGGTTTGTTAATGGGATATGAAATTAACTAAGATCATCCGTAACAAGAGATGCCAAGCATCTCTTGTTTTTTGTGGTACAATAGAGCTATGAAACATTTTGATACTATTGTTATCGGTGGAGGGCCTGCTGGCATGATGGCTACGATTTCCAGTAGCTTTTATGGTCAGAAAACTCTTCTCATCGAAAAAAATCGCAAACTTGGAAAAAAATTAGCTGGAACTGGTGGTGGTCGTTGTAATGTAACCAACAATGGAACTCTAGACGACCTACTGGCTGGCATCCCTGGGAATGGGCGCTTTCTATATAGTGTCTTCTCTCAGTTTAATAACCATGATATCATCAACTTTTTTACGGAAAATGGAGTCAAACTTAAGGTCGAGGACCACGGACGCGTCTTTCCTGCTAGCGACAAGTCTCAGACCATTATCGAAGCTTTGGAGAAGAAAATCACTGAACTCAGTGGTCAAGTCGCTACCCAAACAGAGATTGTTTCGGTTAAAAAGGTGGATAACCAGTTTGTCCTCAAGTCCGCAGACCAAACCTTCACTTGTGATAAACTGATTGTCACAACTGGTGGTAAATCTTATCCTTCTACAGGCTCGACTGGTTTTGGTCATGAGATTGCCCGTCATTTTAAACATACGATTACCGAGCTTGAAGCCGCTGAAAGTCCATTGTTGACAGATCTTCCTCACAAAGCGCTTCAGGGGATTTCGCTGGACGATGTGGCCTTAAGTTATGGCAAGCATGTCATCACTCATGATCTGCTCTTTACCCACTTTGGTTTATCTGGCCCTGCTGCCCTGCGCATGTCTAGTTTTGTCAAAGGTGGGGAGGTTATTTCACTGGATGTTTTGCCTCAAATGAGTCAGCAGGATTTGGCAAACTTTTTAGAAGAACATCGGGAAAAATCTTTAAAAAATGCTTTAAAAACCTTGCTTCCAGAACGCTTGGCAGAATTTTTGGTTCAAGGCTATCCTGAAAAAGTCAAACAGCTAACTGAAAAAGAACGGGAACAACTTCTCCAGTCCATCAAAGCACTCAAAATCCCTGTGATTGGAAAAATGTCTCTTGCCAAGTCCTTTGTCACCAAAGGTGGTGTCAGTCTCAAGGAAATCAATCCCAAAACTCTGGAAAGTAAGCTCGTTCCCGGCCTCCACTTTGCAGGCGAGGTACTGGATATCAATGCCCACACGGGTGGCTTTAACATCACTTCTGCCCTCTGTACCGGCTGGGTGGCAGGCTCCAATCCAATAAATACCAAGTAAGAAAGGAAGTTCTTTGGAACATATTATTTTACTGAGAGGCATTACTCCTAATGGAAAAAATGCTATCCCGAAAATGTCTTATTTGATAGATATTTTAACAGAAGCTGGGTTTCAGCACGTTCGAACCTATATTCAAAGTGGGAATATCATTCTTGAAAGTGACTTAGATTTAGAAGAAATACGAGAACGTGTTCATACTCTGATAAAGGAAAAAATTGGGGCCGACTTAAAAATGGTTATCAAGAATAAGAATGATTTTGAAAAGATTGTTCATGAGAATCCGTTTAGAGAAGACTATCTTCATGATCGTGTGCATGTGATCCTTTATCAGGGATTTATCCAAAGTCTGCCATTAGAAAATTTGAAAGCTGACTACGGTGAGGAAGAAATTTGTGTAGGCGATCACTGTCTCTACCTCTATCTCCCTAGAACTGCAAAACGAAAAAAGCTCAATACCAACTATCTTGAAAAACTGTTTGGCGTGGATCTGACCATGAGAAAGCTAAATGTAGTGGAAAAGTTACTAACAAAATAGGAGAACAAGATGAACAGACGCGAAACAGTCGAATTTGTCAACATGTGCATGATTAAAAACGGAGATAAGGTTCTGGTTCAAGATCGAGTTAGTCCCGACTGGCCCGGTATTACCTTTCCCGGTGGTCATGTAGAGCGTGGGGAATCTTTTACCGATGCAGTTATCAGAGAAGTCAAGGAAGAAACTGGACTAACCATATCCAAACCTCAACTTTGTGGTATCAAAGACTGGTACGATGACGAGGATTATCGGTATGTCGTCCTTTTTTACAAGACAGAACACTTTACTGGTGAACTCCAATCTTCAGACGAAGGGAAAGTCTGGTGGGAGGATTTTGACAATCTATCTCATCTAAAACTTGCAACCGATGATATGTCTGATATGCTTCGTGTGTTTCTAGAAGAGGATCTCAGTGAATTCTTTTACTATAAAGACGGCGATGACTGGCTTTATGAGTTAAAATAAAAGAGCAGAAGAAAATGACCTGAGCTTCAAAANTTAAATTTTGAAGCTCAGGTCATTTCTTAGTTTTTTTTAATCTGGTAATAAATAAGGTCCGCAACGTAGTCTTTTCTCTCAACCCCATTGGCAATGGTTTTTAGGTAGGTCATTCCAGCCTTCTCCATCACACGGCCTGAAGCTGGGTTAAGACTGGCGTAACGAGCTCTGACCTTTTGAAAACCTGCTTGAGTAAAACAAAAGTCTAACACAGCTTTCAAGGCCTCTGTCATCATACCACGGCCCCAATAGGTTTTACCTAAAATATAGCCAATTTCACAACTAGAATCGTTCTCATTCACCTCAACGATGCTGATATCTCCTATCACTTGCTCTGGTTTTTCTTTGAGACAAATCGTCCATTTATAATAGTTAGGATTGTCATAAGAGGCGACCCAATTGCGAATCGAGTTCCGAGTCACTTCAACATCAGGATGAGGATCCCAGGTGACATAGGTCAGATTCTCAGGAGACGAAGCCCAATTTTGAAACATGGCTTCCGCATCACTCTCCACAAATCTTCTCAATATTAAACGTTCTGTCTGTAACATTTGCGTACCGATTGCTTTCATAATGTTACCTCGCTTTCTAAGCTTAAGGCTCAAGCTAAAAAGGTCCCCCGGACCTTCTTCGCTTTCTCATTTCTAGGCTCAGGGTAAAAACCTCCACTGGAGGTTCCTCGTTTTCCCGTTTCTAGACTCGGGCTGAAAACCTCCACTGGAGTTTTTCACTCCCAAAAGTCATCAAAAATTGTGATGGGTAGGTGGCGTTTGTGTTGGCCTTTGTGCCACCAGTTTTCGATGGTTGCTTGAGCTTCTGGACTGATGATTTTGCCTTCTAGGTAGTCATCAATCTCATTGTAAGTGACTCCAAGAGCGACTTCGTCTGCAATACCTGGTTTTTCTTCTTCCAAATCTGCTGTTGGGATTTTTTCATAAAGTGCTGGGTCTGCACCAAGTTCCTTCAAAAGTTGTTTTCCTTGGCGTTTATTGAGGCGATAAAGAGGGAGAATGTCTGCACCACCATCACCAAACTTAGTAAAGAATCCTGTGATATTTTCCGCAGCATGGTCTGTTCCAATGACCGCTCCGCTATGGGCACCCGCAAGGGCATATTGGGCAATCATACGACTACGAGCTTTAATATTGCCCTTGTTAAAGTCTGAAACAGGACTTCCTGTCGCTTCAACTGTAGCTGTCATGGCATCAGCTGATTCCTTGATATTCACAACCAAGCTGACATCTGGTTGGATGAAAGCGAGGGCTTTTTGAGCATCTGCTTCATCAGCTTGCACGCCATATGGCAGGCGGACAGCGATAAATTGGTAGCTGTCATCTCCTGTCTCTGCTCGCATTTCTTCCATAGCTAATTGCGCCAAGCGCCCTGCCAATGTTGAATCCTGACCCCCAGAAATCCCTAGTACAAAGGTTTTAAGGAAAGGGTGTTTTTTCAAGTATCTCTTTAAGAAATCAATTGAAAGACGGATTTCTTCCTGGGCATCAATCACTGGTTTGACGCCCAGTTGCTGGATAATGGTCTCTTGCAAACTCATTCTTCTTCTCCTTCACCAAGGGCTTCCTTGCGCATCTTATCAATCAAGTCCATCTTATCTTGCCAAATATCACGCGCCAAGTCCACTGGATAGTGTTGCGGATTAAGTACCCGTTTATACTCATCCCAAAGTTTGTCAAATTCTTTGCGAGCATAGGACTGAATCTCAGTCAAACTAGGCAGGTTGTAAACTAATGTTCCTTCTTTGAAAATATCCACCAAGAGAGGAACGGCATCAAAATTTCGAACGGTCTTTTTGATATAGGTATAAGTTGGATGGAACATCTTGATTTCTGTCATGTCGCTCACATCAACACCATCATAAGTGATGTAGTCACCTTCTGACTTGCCTTTTTCACGACTGGTAATGCGCCATACCTGCTTCTTACCTGGCGTAGACACTTTTTCAGCATTATTGGACAGTTTGATGGTATTGCGCATATGACCATTCTCATCTTCGATAGCTACAATCTTATAAACTGCCCCAAGAGCTGGCTGATCATAGGCTGTAATCAGCTTGGTTCCCACACCCCAGACATCAATCTTGGCCTTTTGCATCTTGAGATTGAGGATAGTATTTTCATCAAGGTCATTGGAAGCATAAATCTTAGCCTCTGTAAATCCAGCCTCGTCCAGTTGCTGACGGACTTTCTTGGAAATGTAGGCAATATCCCCAGAGTCGATACGAACGCCTTTAAAGTTAATCTGATCACCCAGCTCACGCGCCACCTGAATGGCAGCTGGCACACCGATACGAAGCGTATCATAAGTATCTACTAGAAAGACACAATCACGATGAGTCGCCGCATAAGCCTTGAAGGCTTCATAGTCGTTTCCATAAACCTGTACCAAGGCATGGGCATGAGTCCCCAATACTGGAATACCAAAGAGCTTCCCTGCTCGCACGTTACTAGTTCCATTGGCTCCACCAATCACGGCTGCGCGTGTTCCCCAGATAGCTGCATCCATTTCTTGCGCACGACGTGTCCCGAACTCCATCAAGGGTTCATCCTCAATGACCGAACGAATACGTGCTGCCTTGGTCGCTATCAAGGTTTGAAAGTTAACGATGTTCAAGAGAGCCGTTTCGACCAATTGACATTGGGCTAGAGGGCCTTCCACCTGTACAATCGGTTCATTAGCAAATACCAAATCTCCCTCTTGGGCAGAACGAACCGTCAACTCCAACTTGAGATTGCGGAGGTAATCCAAGAATTCTCCATGATACCCAAGCGTCTCCAAGTAGGCAATATCGCTATCTGAAAAGCGCAAGTCTTCAAGATAGTTCACAATTCTTTCCAAACCAGCGAAAACTGCATAGCCGTTCTGAAAAGGTTGCTGGCGGAAATAAACTTCAAAAACCGCCTTTTTATTGTGAATCCCTTGGTCAAAGTAAACTTGCATCATATTGATTTGGTACAAGTCCGTGTGCAATGTCAAACTATCATCTGGATACATCTGTTTTCCTTCTTCCTTCTTTACAAAGGCATGAACGTATTCTAGCACTTTCACACCGTCCGATAAATTAGTACTATTATAACACATTTTACCGAGATTGATAAAAAACTAACAAGCTATTCTCCACTCTCCAGCTCATCCATATCTTTCTCAAACTTTTTCTGAGCCCATTCTCCATAACTTTTAAGACCGAGATTGCCGATAAAAACCCAAGGAAGGTAAAGCAGATAAGTAAGCACCCAAGCAGATAAGTATTTAACGTTCAAAGGATTGTGCTGATAAATTTCTATGTTGAATTGATAATTCTGCAACATCAAAAGAGTCGTAATAGCGAGAGTTACCAACAAACACCCTACAATCGTAAAATGAAAACGACTATAGTAGTTCACACCCAAATCTCGAGCACGGCCGAAAAAGTAAGAAGCTCCAATAATGATAGTGATGAGAATCATTCTCGGATTAAAAAGACTTGGTGCTAATACTGCAATCATATAAGATAAAAGCAAGAAAGCTATAGAGATATAGAAACTTTCAGCCCCCGCTTTATTCATCAGTTGCTCTTCCCTTTCGTCTAGTAAATGATAATAAAAGAATCTATTTTTCATCTTTTTCCTCCCAAACTTGCTGATTTCTGCGATTCAAGTATAGGATAACTCTATCCATAGAATAACTCCCAACGAGATAGATGACAACTGCTAGGACCACTTTTAGGGAGTACTTCCAAGTCAATAGACTGACCATTTCCTCGCGATTACCTACGATATCAATCAGTAAAATCACTATAGAAAATCCCAAAGCAGATAAAATTCTTTCTTTTCCAGTATTCTCAACAATATCTCGAATATCAATTCCTACATACATGCGGCGAATAATGGCATACAAACCAACTCCGATCAATAAAAGTAATTCTGGTAAATAGGATAGAAGTGTTAAATTGAAAATATAAACTTTGACAAAAATTTCCAGTGCCAAAAATAGGCACATTCCCAAGAGAATTTCTCCTGAAATCTTTCCATCCAATTTTTCCGTACGTTCATCTTTGATCACAAGTTTTTTTCTATTCTTCATCTTCTTCCTCCCAAAATAATTGATCTAAAGTTTTGCCTAAGCATCTGCAAATGGACTGACAGAGCGAGAGACTCGGATTATATTTCCCAGCTTCAATCAGGCCAATAGTCTGTCGCGTAACCCCTACAGCCTCTGCCAAATCCCCTTGTGTTAAATCACGCTCCACCCGAGCTAATTTTAATTTTAAATTTTTAGCCACTAGTGTCCTCCTTCACATTTTTAAAAAGTTGCGCTTCTTTTTAAAAACATTATACCATATATCTAACTTAATGCAATATATAAATTTCATTTTGTAACATTTTATTAACAAAAAAACTCTCTATCACAAAATAATAGAGAGTTCTGAATTTAAATATAGGATTTCAAAATATCAACGACATCACTTCTTTTCTTGACCTGATAGGCCTTGATGCCCAATTTCTCAGCTGCCATTGTATTGTCCTCAATATCATCTAGAAAAACACAATTTGTAGGATCTAACTGATATTTGTCGAGAATCTCCTCAAACATTACCAAATCAGGCTTTATAGCTTTTATATCACAGGATAAGACGAAACCATCCAAAAGTTCTTTTAAGGGATATAGTTGCTCTTCCAGCAAGTCATAAAATACCTTTGAGGTATTGGACAAGACAAAGATGCGATGCCCCTTTTTCTTTAGTTCTGACAAGACAGGAAAGACTTCCGTATAAATGTCAATGTGGCTAGGCCAATTCCAGATAACTTCTTCGACCTTCTTTTGATAGGTCCTGCCAATCATTGACACAACTTTAAGCACCAACTCTTCTCTCGTCATAGTCCCAAGATCTAATCTTTCCCAAAGCCCCGACTGAAAAATGGCCTTATCTAAAATCAAATATTCTTCCTTCGTATCTGAAACACCTTGTAAAATCTTATCCTTGTTCCATTCTAATAAAACGTTGCCCATATCCAATATTATATCCATTAACCCAGCTCCATAGTGATGTGAAGATTTCCTCTTTGATTTATACTTTCATATTTAGCTTACAAATCCTTTTGGTAATAGTATCTTTGTCCTGTATAGGGATAGTCTTGCAAGGTAAAGACTTCCTTGTAGCCATGCCTTTTATAAAAATCTGGCGCCTGAAACTGGTAAGTATTGACAAAAGCAAAACGACAGTTTCGATTCTTAGCTTCATTTTCAGCTTGCTCCAATAGTTTTGAACCGATTCCTTGCCCTCGCAGTTCCTCTTTTACAAATAAATACTCGATTTCTAGCCAATTTCCGAAAGTCTCTGCTACTAAGCCCGCCAAGAGATTGCCCTTTTCATCTTCAACATAAAGGTTCAGTGGCTCGCTTTCAGCCTCTTCTCTTTTGGAACGATTATAAACACGAATCAAATCCCCTATTTTTTGCGCTTTCTGGGACGCCTTATTTTCCAATCTAACGTGCATCCAAACCTCCTAATAAACTGCTACAGCTTGATTATAATCTTATTTCAATAGACTGTCAAACTAGAAAAAAACTCACCAAGCTGAGTTGATGAGTTCATGAGTTATTTTCTAAATTTCCACTGGCTATAAATTCCGAAACCGATAATCCAGATGGCAGAACCAACCGCCCCCATGAAAGTAGACTCTTGTAAAAAGAGAGTTACAAAGACAAAGATAAAGAAGAGCATGGTTAAAGGATTTAGAAAACGGTAGTGGGGCATGAGGTAGCCATCCGCCATGAAGTCTTGTGACTTGCGGTATTTTAGATGAGCCACCATGATCAAGATATAAATCGCGATGTAAACACCTGATGAGGACGCCGTAATCAAAGCAAAGGCATCGGAAACACCTGGCAAAATGTTGATAAAGGCCGCCAGAGCAATTAAAATTGCCGAAGCAATGATGGCATTTTGTGGAACATTGTGACGAGAAAGGGTATCTGCCTTAATAGCTTTTAAGAAGCGATTGGGCGAGTCATGAGCAATCTGGTACAAATGCCGACCTGTTGAGTAGAGGGTTGAATTAAGAGCAGATGCTGCCGACGTCAAAACGACAAAGTTAATCAGAGCTGCTGCCCACTTGATACCTGCCAGCTCAAAAACCGTTACAAATGGTGAATCTGAAGAAGCAAGTTCTCTCCAGGGAATGATAGACATAATGGCCAATAGGGCTCCACCATAGAAAAAGACAATTCGGAGAGGAATTTCTTTAACTGCTTTTGGCAAAACCTGACGAGGATTCTTCGTTTCAGAGGTTGTCACTCCGATAAACTCAATCATCAGATAGGCAAAAAATACCATTTGAAAGGCCATGACAAAGTTCATAACTCCATTTGGAAAAAGGGAGAACTGGTCGCTGATGTTTGCCAAACTTGCAGCCCCATGCGGCGTCTCAAATCCTGTCAAAACCATAAAGACTCCTGTTGCAATCATAGCTAAAATAGCCACAATCTTAACCATTGCAAACCAAAACTCGACTTCTCCAAAGAGCTTAACCGCAATCAGATTGACCAAGGCCAAAATCGTTAAAAAGACAATCTGAATCAACCAACTAGGCCAGCTAGGAAACCAAAACTGAACATAATGCGAAATCGCAGTGATTTCTGCCATACCGATAAAGACGACAGACAACCAATAAGACCATACCGAGAAATACCCCCAGCCTTTCCCCAAATGACGGGTGATAAAGTTGATAAAAGTATGCTGTTCTGGATCCTGGTAGAGCATCTCTCCAACAGCCCTCATCATCAAAAACATAAAGGCTCCTGTAATCATGTAAATCAGGATGATAGAAGGTCCAGTAAGGCTGATAGAACGACCAGCACCTAGGAAAAGTCCTGTTCCGATTGTCCCAGCAATGGCCATCACCTGAACGTGGCGATTGGTTAATCCACGCTCCATTTTATTTTTCTTCTTATTTTCACTCATATAGTCTCCTATTTATTCAAAAAACCAAAAAGGAGTTGAGCAAGACAAGACCTCCACTACTCCTTTTTCATCCTATTTAGGCTGTTTTTTCAACCTTTAAGATTTTGACATCATAGCTACCAACTGGTGTCTCAATGGTCGCTGTATCACCAGTCTTTTTACCGATCAAGGCTTGCCCAATCGGGCTCTCATTTGAAACCTTACCAGCAAAAGCATCTGCACCTGCAGAACCGACGATGATATAGACTTCTTCGTCATCTTCACCGACTTCTTGGATCGTTACAGTCTTACCGATTGCTACCTCATCTTGGGCAACTGCATCGCTATTAACGATTTCAGCATAGCGGATTTTAGTTTCCAAGCTTGAAATTTGTCCTTCAACAAAAGCTTGTTCATCCTTGGCTGCTTCGTACTCACTGTTCTCTGAAAGATCTCCGTATGAACGAGCAATTTTGATGCGTTCTACCACTTCAGGACGTCGAACGAGTTTCAACTCCTCTAATTCTTTTTCTAGTTTTTCCTTTTCTTCAAGGGTCATTGGGTAAGTTTTTTCTGCCATTTTTCTCAACTTTCTTTTCTTAATTTGTTTTTAAAACAAAATTATGTGGAAAACCACATAATTTTAGTTTGAACTACTTGATTGTGTCAGTTTGCTATTGATGTGTTCTGCAACGTTTTGATCATGTTCTTCTTTGGTCGTTGCAAAGTACACTTTACCATCTTCGACATTGGCTACAAAGTATAAGTAGTCACTCTTTGTCTGATTTACACTTGCTTCGATGGCATCCAGACTTGGACTGTCTACCGGTCCAGGCATGAGGCCAAGGTGTGTGTAAACATTGTATGGTGAATCAATCGTTGTATCAATTCCAGCGTCATCCGCTAGACTAATCTTTTGACCAAGCTTGCCTTGGGCATACAGGATAGCGATATTACTTTGAAGCGGCATACCGAGGTTTAAGCGGTTATAGAAGACACCAGCAATCTTCTTGCGATCTTCTGTCTTGGCACCTTCTTTTTCAACAAGAGAAGCGATACTGAGCAATTCATTGACAGTCAGATTCTTTTCTTTGATCGTAGCGTAATATGGTGACATAGCCTTATCCATAGCAGCTAACATCTCATCAATCAAACTTTCAACTGTAGTGCTTTCTTTGATGGTATAAGTTGCTGGGAAAAGGTAACCTTCTAGGCGATAACGAACCCCGCTATCTTTTGTTGGTAGACTTCCAAGCAAGTTTGGATACTTGGCTACTACTTGAGAGATAAAGGTCTCATCTTGAGCTTTTGCCAAGAAAGCATCCGCTGTAAGAGGTTCTTTAAATTCACCTTGAAGTTGTCCTACTGTTTGAGCGATTTGCTCTAATGTATATCCTTCTGGAATTGTCAGGCTTGCAAGAGCTGGTTCTTGAGGTTCAGGAGTTCCCCCCTTTTGCAATTCTTGGATCAATTCATCCGTACTCATGCTCTTCTTCAAGTTGTAATAACCTGATTTTAAGTCTGCGCCCTTATATTTAGCATAAAAGCTAAAGATAAGTCCATGTTTTACCAAACCAGATTTTTCCAAAGTGCTCCCAATTTCTTGAATATTTGAACCTTCTGGAATTTGAACTGTCACATAGTCCTTAGAACTTGCATCAACAGGTTTCAAGGATTCTTGAACGTATCCATAACCAAAGAAGCCACCAATACTTACGAGCACTAGGAGAACTAGGAAAGTTAGCAAACAGCCTTTAGCTTTTGATTTCTTCTTTTTCTTAGCTGGCTTTGTTCCTTCACGACGACTGCGTCGTGGAGCATCCGCTAGGTTATCAACTTTCTCAACTGGAGCAGGGACTACATTCTCCACAACAGGAGGGACTGATTCTTCTTTATTATCATCCGTTTTATAGGAAACAGCCACTTTAGTTGGAGTAGTGTTAAACTCTTTGTCTTCCTTTTTAGGCTCTACAGCATCAATCTTGGCTGGTGCAGACTCTTCTAGTTTTGACTCTTCTGGCTCTGGTCCTGTCACTTCGCTTGATTCAAAACTTGGACGTGATGGTACACTTGGGGCATTTTTTAGGATTTCATCCACAGTTGACAGAGAGTCTACCATTAAACCTTCTGTGGCAAGATTTGGTTCTTGTTCAGAAGGAGCGGGTGGAGTTACTTGAGAAGATGGAGTTGGGGTGGTCGGACTTTCCTCTTCTTTCCCCTTTCTTTCTCTCTCTCTGACTCTCTCTAAATCGCGTAAAATCTGTTCTTTAAAGCTTAACGTTTCTTCTCTTGATTTCTCGCTCAAAAGCTTTACCTCCTTGTTGGCAATCCATAACATTATATCTTAAAAGTCGCAGAAAAGCAACAAAATATACCTTTCTCCAACTATATTTCTTGTTTTCAAGGCTTCCAAACCATGTTATACCAGGTCTCACCTGCATAGGTAGATTGGGATAGTCCTTCATTGACAAAACCATGTTTCTCATAATATGAGATAAGATAATCATGACAAGTCAGGTTAATGCCTTCTCGTTCATGTTCTAAAGCGACTTCTTTCAGAGCCCTTAACAGTCTTTTTCCCACGCCCAAAGCTTGTGCCTCCTTAGCTATGGAGAGACAAGTCACAGAGATATAGCCTCCAGGTCGATGGCTATAGTCTTTTATTTCTTCTGTAAAGGACTGATCTTGTAGATGGCGATATGGGACGACTGGACCTTCAATATACCCAAGGATACGTCCCTCCCTTTCAGCTACAAGAAAACTGGTCTGAATTTCACGTAAGTGCGCCTCAAAGACCGATCGAGGAATGGCTTCTTCAAAGGAGAAATTCTCCAGCTCTATCGCTAAAATCCGATCTAAATCCGAAAATCTTGCTTGTCTGATTTTCATATTTCCTCCTGATAAAAAGGGTTAGCCCAAATCAGATCCCATCCCGAAGATCTTGCGTACAAAGCCTCTGGCACTCCTTCCTCAACAAAGCCATTCATCTCAAAGTAAGAGAGGAGGTCATCAGGGCAAGTCAGGCGAAGGCACTTGACTCCTCCTTCTACAGCCACTTGTTTCAAGCTGGCAAGGAGAAGAGTTCCCAAACCTTGCCCAAGACGGTCTGGATGAATGGCTAGATGCTTGATTTCAAGGCTCGCGCTTGTTTGAGTGTGAGTTCCTGACAATTCAGCCCCAAGAATATAGCCCACAAGCTGGTTTTCATCTCTAGCTACAAGAAAGGTACCCGCAGTCTTGCGGATACTCTCTTCTAAGGATTGTCGACTCACTGCCTCTTCTGCTGAAAAATTGGCTTCTTCAATCGCCAACATTTCATCTAGATCTGATAAGGTTGCTTGCCTTATAGTGATTGGGATTTCCATTTGGTTTTCCTTATTGGACGTTGCTTGTCAAGTTTGACAAGAGACGTTCAAATGAGTACTCATAGGTTTGGATATCTCCTGCTCCCATAAAGACGTAAACAGCATTGTCATGGTCAAGGAGTGGAGATACATTTTCGACTGTGATGACTTGGTTTTTCTTCGTGATCTTGCTTGCTAGGTCTTCTACCTTAACGTCACCATGGTCCACCTCACGGGCTGATCCATAGATTTGAGCTAGGTAAACGGCATCTGCCTGATTCAAGGCTTGTGCAAAATCATCTAACAAGGCAATGGTTCTAGTAAAGGTATGGGGTTGGAAGATTGCCACGATTTCCTTGCTTGGGTATTTCTGACGAGCAGCATCCAAGGTCGCAATAATTTCTGTTGGATGGTGGGCAAAGTCATCGATGATTACCGTATCATTAACGATTTTCTCAGTGAAACGACGCTTAACACCGGCAAATGTTTTCAAGTGTTCACGCACTAAGTTCAAATCAAATCCTGCTGTGTAAAGCAATCCAATAACAGCTGTTGCATTCATGATATTGTGACGACCAAAGGTTGGAATGTGGAATTGACCCAGATCTTGTCCACGGAAATGAACAGTGAAGGTCGAACCAGTTGTTGAACGAAGAAGATCGCTAGCTACAAAGTCATTTCCCTCAGCTTCAAAACCATAATAGTAGATCGGTGCATTTGCCGTAATCTTACGCAACTCAGCATCCTCACCATAGACAAACAAACCTTTAGTGATTTGTTTAGCATAGTCGTTAAAGGCATTGAAAACATCCTCTAGACTAGTAAAGTAGTCTGGATGGTCAAAGTCAATGTTGGTGATAATAGAATATTCTGGGTGGTAAGGCATAAAATGGCGCTCGTATTCGTCTGATTCGAAGACAAAATATTTAGCATTTTCAGAACCACGACCTGTCCCGTCACCAATCAAAAAGCTCGTATCTGTGATGTGAGACAAGACGTGTGACAACATACCAGTCGTTGAAGTTTTCCCATGTGCTCCTGCCACTCCCATGCTGACAAAGTCACGCATAAAGCTCCCTAGAAATTCATGGTAACGTTTGTAGCTGAGGCCATTTTGATCAGCGTAGGCAACTTCAACATTATTATCTGGACGAAAGGCATTTCCAGCGATAATCTCTAGATCGCCTTGCAGATTCTTTTCATCAAACGGAAGAATGGTAATTCCTGCCTGCTCTAAACCACGTTGTGTAAAGTAGTACTTTTCAACGTCTGATCCTTGAACCTTATGCCCCATTTGGTGTAACATCAAGGCCAAGGCACTCATCCCTGATCCCTTGATTCCAATAAAATGATATGTTTTTGACATGCTTTTCTCCCTTATTCAGTGATTCTTGTCAGATTCAACTCTTGGGCAACCTGACGTTCCTGTTCTGTTTGCTTATTCTTTTTATTATAGATTTGACTCTTCTTTAGAAAATCATAGTTGTTCTTTTTATTTTTTCCCGTTTGGGTTTTCGGAGTTGGAGTCGCCACTTGGTCAACCTCTTCAGCTAGAATATAGTGAGACTGGATCAAGTTTTTGCTAAACTTGGCAAACTCACCTGGATTTTCCTTTTGGAATGGTGCTGTTGGTTGGTTTCCTTGACGAACAAGTGTTGAACCATTGTGTCGTCTGGTATGACTAACATCCTGAGTCAAATACTTGGCTGAACGTTTCTTTTTCAGATCCGCACGCGCCTCTTCTCGAGCCAATTCAGCATACGTTTTTTCAACTTTTTTAGGTTCTGGGCTCGGCTTTGACTCCTTTTTAACCACTGGAGAAACTACGGTTTCTTCCTCATTGATAGGAGACCATTCCAAATAGTTCTTATCGCGGTAATCACCTTTGATATTGCTAATAAAGTCTGACTCATCGTACAAGTCCATGACTGGCATTTCGGTCAGCATGATCTCATCATCTGACACCAATGGAAATCGATCTTGTTTCATTTTGTATTTCCTTTCAACACTTCATTATAGCGTATTGTCTTGATTTTTCAAGTGCTGGCTTCAGAAATTCCCAAAATTTCACGAATTTCTGCTAGACTGAGGCTCGCACGCGACTCCGTACCATCTAAAACTTGGGAAACCAAATGTTTTTTCTGCTCTTGAAGTTCTTGAATTTTTTCTTCAATAGTACCCTTGGTAATCAAACGATAAACCTCTACCTTCTGCTCCTGTCCCATACGATGGGCACGTCCGATAGCCTGGGCTTCGACAGCGGGATTCCACCAGAGGTCAACCAAAATAACCGTATCAGCTCCCGTTAGGTTGAGACCAACACCACCCGCCTTAAGGGAGATGAGAAAGGCATCTCTCTCCCCTTGGTTAAAGGCCTTGGTCATCTCCTGTCTGTCATGAGCAGGAGTTGAACCTGTGATTTTGAAGGAGGTCAAGCCCAAGTCCGGGAGTTCTTTCTCGATTTTTTCCAACATTCCTTTGAACTGGGAGAAAATCAAGACCCGATGCCCACCATCAGCCACTTGTAGCAATAAATCTCGAAGGCTATCCAATTTACCACTAGCTCCTTGGTAATCGTCCATGAAGAGGGCTGGCGTATCGCAGATCTGGCGCAAACGCATGAGACCAGATAAGATTTCTACCCGACTTCTCTGGAATTCTTGATCTGTCACTTGCGCTAGGCGGTCTCGCATCTGTTGCAACTGGGCTAGATAGATAGCCTTCTGTTGGTCTTCCAGTTCATTTTTATAGACGACTTCGATCAGATCAGGCAGTTCTGTAAGAACTTCTTCTTTCTTACGCCTCATGACGAAGGGTTTGATAAACTGCGCGACTCGGTCAGCCGGTAATTTCATAAACTCCTTTTTACTTGGCAAGAGCCCCGGTAGCACAATTTGAAAGATAGACCACAACTCTCCTAAATGATTTTCGATGGGCGTACCTGACAAAGCAAAGACTGCTGGCACCACAAACTGGCGCAAACTCTGGGCAATCTTGGTTTTAGCATTTTTCATGACCTGGGCTTCATCTAAGAAGAGAAAATCAAAAGCCATCTCTTGATAAAGCTCGCTGTCTTGACGAAAGGTGGCATAGCTAGTCACATAGATTTGGTGATTTTCAGAAAGAATCGCTTCTCGATTCGCTTTTAAACCATGAACAACAGCCACATCCAACTGTGGGGCAAATTTCCTGAATTCATCTGCCCAGTTGTAGATCAAACCTGACGGAGCTAAAATCAAGACCCGACTATCTTCTGTCACCTGACTAGTCAAAAAAGCGATAGTTTGCAGTGTTTTGCCCAACCCCATATCATCTGCCAGAATGCCACCAAAACCATAGTGATGAAGCATCTGGAGCCAACGAACACCCTTTTCCTGGTAGTCTCTTAAATTCGCCTGAACCCGTATATCTCCCAAAGGAAAGTCCTCTGGATGGGTCAAATCATGAGCTAAATGCTGGAATTCTTCCGAGAAGGAAATCCTGTCTCGACCTTCGAAAAGCTGAGAAAGGCTATAAGCCAGAGATTTTCGCGCTTGAAAAGAACCATCTTTTAGCTCAACCCCCAGTTCCTGCAAATTTTGACGAATCTGCTTGGTTTCCTCATCAAAAAAGTACACTTGGTCAGAAGAACTGATATAGAAATCCTGATTGCTGGTCAGGGCTTTAAGAGCTTGATCAATCTCTTCTTGGGCGATCCCTTGGAAATCAAATTGGATTTCCAACAGTCCTCCCTTGGACTCAATCTGAACCTGAGGAGCTTGGACACTGTAGAGCTGATTCATCTCATCAGACAAGAAAACCTGACCCAACTTCTCAAAAGCTGGAATCGTATGGTGAAAGAAAGAATAAACCGTTTCTGGCTTCAAAGCCTGTCTCCAAGACTGAAAATCAGCCTCAAACCCAGCCCCTAAACAGACTTGAAATAGCTGGTTTTCCAAGACGGCATCGCTTGAAAATGGTAATTGTTCCAACTGTTGACGACTAGTCACCTTAACATCTCCATAGTCAAACTGGATATCCAAGCGGATGCGGTCGTCATCCTCCCTATCAAAGTAAAAGATGGGTGAAAAGGATTGTATTTGCAAACGTTCGGGGGCAGACACTGTTCCTAGCAATCCAAACAAAGGCAGACAGGCGGCTAGGCGATCACGATCACTGTTGTCAAACTGGAGGCATTTCCCCCCTCTTTCCTCCTGAGGAAGCTCCTTGATTTCCTTTAGTAAGCTGATTTGTTTAGGATTTAAGAGATAAAAATTCCCCTTACGAAAGAGAACTGCTCCCCCATAGAATACGTTGACTCGCTCATTTTCAGAGATCTCCATCTCAAAATAATCTGGATACTCCTGCACGGAAAAAGAGAACAGTTCTGCATCAGGATCTAAATCATGAAAGAGAAGATTTTCATAACAAATAATCTGGTGTTCAAAATGAAAATCTTTCAAGTTCATCAGCAACTCCACACCCTGCTCAAAAAAGGTCAGAGGAAAAAAGAGGTGACGACCTTGATTTGGGAAAAAGAGTTCCTGACTGAGCCCCTCCTCAATCAAGCCCCGTAAAAAAGTAAGAACTTCTTGACTAGCTATATCAAAAGCATCCCAAGACAAGTCATTCTCGTAGTGTTTCCCAATCATATATGGCTTTCGGTGGACTAAGACCTTCAAAAAGAGTGGAATATCACGGATGACGTAATATTTTTGACTCTCAAGCAAACCGATTCGGAGAGTCCAAAGGAGGCGATTGGTTCCAGCTTCCACCTGGCCTTGAGCCGACAAAGTGTAGATTTTCTCTCTCTTCTGAGGTTGGATACGCTCCAAAAAACTACCACCAAAACTAACCTTGGTTTCGACCTCTTCTTGCTCTTCATGTCCTTTTTCTAAAGCTTGTAAAATCACCTGGCCTTCTTCATCATTTTTCAGATAATGCTCGAGCGCTGCGAGGTGAACACAGTAACCTCTTTTTTGGAAAAAATCACAAGCACAAAAAACAAGATCATCCTCTAAACTGTAGCGCAAGTCTTCTCCCGCAACACGAGTATAGAGGCGATTCCCTTTTTCCTTGATAATCTCAATATTGCCTGTTTCATAGAGTGTAACCCCCTCCATGCGCAACTTTCCCGGAATCAATTTAGCCATAGTTACCCCTTTATCTTATCTTTTCATTATACCACATTTTCCCCTACGAAAATAGCCTTCTAGGAAGACTTTTCTCCTAGAAGGCTGGATTTTTAAAGAGTAGCAAAAGTGGTCACGATGCGTTGGCAAACCTCTTCCAGTACTGACTTCGGCATGGCTACATTGAGGCGGGCATGTAGCTTTCCTTCCTCTCCAAAGTCCAAACCTCGGTTCAAGATAACCTTGGCTTCATTCTTCAAAAGCTCTTGCAAGCGGTCATCCGTTAGGTCATAGGCTGAAAAATCAAGCCAAATCAAGTAGGTACCTTGCGGTTTCATGACCTTAATCTTGGTTTCTTTGCTCAAAACATCCACTACATAGTTAATGTGGTCCTCGATGACTTCTTTTAACTCTCCTAACCAGTCCTTGCCATAACGGTAGGCAGCTTCTGTCGCCAAATAACCCAAGCCTGAAATTTCATGCTGGTTATTGGCCAACTGGCGTTTTTGGAAAGCCACACGAAGCTTTGGATTTTCAATGACAGCATAGGAATTTTTCGTTCCAGCAATATTAAAGGTTTTAGTGGCACTACTCAAAATAAGGGCAAAGTCTTTAAAGTCTGGATCAATGGTATTAAAAGACTGGTGTTTGTGACCAAAGAGAGCCAAATCTTGGTGAATCTCATCTGAAACCAACAAAACACCATGTTTTTGGCAGAGATGGCCAATCTTTTCTAACACTTCCTTTTCCCAAACACGTCCACCAGGATTGTGGGGATTGCAAAGGATATAAAGCTTCACATCCTCTTCTACCAATTCCTTCTCCAGCTGGTCAAAGTCAATCTCAAACAGCCCATCCTTTTCCACCAAAGAATTGGTAATCAATCTGCGATTGTTCAGTTTGATACTGCGGGCAAAAGGTGGATAGACCGGTGTGTTAATCAGAACAGCCTCTCCTTCTTTTGTAAAGGCTTGAATGGCTGTTGAAATAGCTGGTACTACACCCTCGATAAAGACGAGGGCATCCTTATCAAAGCGATACCCGTGTTGACTGGCTTCCCAGTCCTGAACCGATTCAATCAAAGCGTCGCTTGCATAAGTATAACCATAGACCAACTGATCCGCATAGGTTTGTACGGCTTGTCGAATCTCAGGTAAGACTACAAAGTCCATATCCGCTATCCAGGCTGGTAGAATTTCTCGTTCAGCTTCCGCCTCTTTCCATTTATAGGTATGATGTCCAAAACGATTGGGCAGGCTTGTAAAATCATATTTTCCCATCTTTGTCTTATCCTTCCAAGGCTTGGCGCAAATCCGCAATCAAATCTCTAACATCCTCAATACCAATAGACAAACGCAAAAGATCATCTGTCAATCCATAAGAATGGCGCACTTCTGCTGGAATATCCGCATGGGTCTGCGTCGTTGGATAGGTGATCAGACTCTCTACCCCACCCAAACTTTCTGCAAAAGAGAAGACCTTTAAGCTGTTTAAAATATGAGGAATACGTTTCTCATCCACTACTTTAAAGGAAATCATACCCCCACGTCCTGTATAGAGCACTTCCTTGACTGCTGGAGAATTCTTCAAAAAGGCAACCACTTCTTGAGCATTCGCTGTAGAACGTTCCATACGCAGAGACAAGGTCTTAAGACCACGAATCAACTGATAACTATCAAATGGAGACAAGACAGCACCTGTCGTATTGAGATTGTAGAACAGTTGTTCATATAGTTCTAAACTATTAGTCACAACTACCCCAGCCAAAACATCATTGTGCCCTGATAGGTATTTGGTAGCCGAATGAAGAACAATATCTGCACCATCTTCGATTGGTCGTTGGTAAATCGGACTATAGAAGGTATTGTCTACGACTACTTTGGCACCCTTAGCGTGAGCTATTTGGGCTAGTTTTGCAATATCAAATTCTAACATCAAAGGATTGGTTGGCGTTTCGATGTAGAGAACATCCACATGATTTTCCAGCTCAGCAATCAACTCTGCTTCAGTATTAGCATAGGTAAAATGGAAACGGCCTTCTTGCTCCACTTGGTTGAACCAACGGAAAGAACCACCATAAAGGTCACGCACTGCCAAGACTTTACTTCCCACTGGAAAAACACTAAAAGCCAGTACAATCGCAGCCATACCTGAGCTCGTCGCTAGGGCATAGTCTGCTGATTCAATTGCAGCCAAGACTTCCTCCGCCTTACTGCGAGTTGGGTTTTTAGTACGCGTATAGTCAAAACCAGTAGACTGACCGAATTCTGGATGCTGATAAGTTGTTGAAAAATGAAGCGGCGTTACCAAGGCACCTGTCGCCTTATCTGACTTAATTCCCGCCTGGGCCAAAATTGTGTTGATGTGTCGTTCTTTACTCATACAATACCTCCAAATCTATAGTAACTATTGTATCATTTATTTTCACCAACTCATTTTCTTCTTTTCAAGAGCTAGTTATAGTTTCAAACTATATAAAAGCGATAGTTCCTTGAGAAACTATCGCTTTTCCTGTTGAATAGACCGGTTATTTAACGTGTTTTACCAAGTCTTCTTGGGCTTTCTTATTTGATTCTTCTTTTTCTTTCAGCCATTTTTCTTTAGCTTTTTCATACTCATCAGCCGTTACAGTCTTATCTTGCAACTTGAGATACTTGTATGATTCCACACCCTTATTTCCTGCTTGTGAGAATGGTGCTGAGAATGGAACTGTCTTTCTCAAGCTAGGTGTTCCACCAAGGGAAACGTTTGGAATTGCAAGGGCGCTATCAACGAGCCAAGCTTGAATTTCTGCATATTTTTCATAACGTTTCGCTGGATCTTGCTCCTTGTTCGCTTCTTCTAACATTTGAGTGTAAGTATCCAGTCCAACTGCCTTAGCCTTGTCATTGACCTCACCTGGTTCTAGACCAATGTTTTGCAACATACCACCGTTATTGACATTTAAGATATCAAGATAACTTGATGGATCCAAGTAGTCCGCACTCCAACCGCCATTATAGATATCAAAGTCTTTTTGAGCTGCAGTTTGAGCGAGGTAGCTAGAGTTGTCAAAGTCATCTGTTGATAATTGTTGGATATCGATAACTACATTCTCAGCTCCTAGAACAGATTCGATGGATTGTTTCAAAGAACTTGCTTCAAGTACACCTTTTTTAGCTGATTGGTCTACAGATACATCCAAGTGGATTGGGAATTGCACACCCTTAGCTTCCAATTCTTTCTTAGCTTCTGCAAATTTAGCTTTAGCCTTGTCAGGATTGTAGTATGGATCTTGTGCGTCCGCAAAGTTGATTCCTTGCCATTCTTGGCCATAGTTGACCATCTTTTCTGAAACAACATCGCCAAAGTCTTTTCCGTTGATACTTACAAACGTAGGAGGTACAACCAAGTTACGAATAATCTTTGTTGCTCCGTCCTCCCCTTGAGATTGTGCTCCATAGGCTGTACGGTTATAAGCATAGTTGAAGGCTTGACGGAAGTTTTTATTCAGAACTGCTTCTTGGGTTGATTTCTTTTCGATATCTGAAGATTTAGACGTGAAGTTATAAGACTTTCTGTCCAAGTTGAAGTTCAAGTAATAAGAAGTTGCGTTTTGCATACTATAGATGATGTTATCCTTGTTCTTCTCTTTAATGCCTTCAAAGCTTGAGCTATTTGGGTAGAGACGCGCATAGCTGTATACTCCTTCTACAAAGTTACGTGCTAGTGCATCTTGGTCACTACCATCATAATAGGCCAATTTCACATCATCCACAAAGACATTTTTTTCATCCCAGTAGTTGGGATTTTTCTTGAATTCGATAACAGATTTTGAAACAAACGATTTCATCAAGAAAGGTCCATTGTACAAAATACTAGAAGGGTCTACCTTACCAAAGTCATCCCCTTTTGATTTTAAGAAATCTGCATTGACAGGGAAGAGAATGGTTGAAGTTGTTTTAGAATTCCAATAAGATTCTGGACGTGTCAAAGTGTACTGAACCGTTTGGTCGTCAATCGCCTTAACACCGACAGTTGAAAAGTCAGTTGTTTTCCCGTTGATATAGTCATCCAAACCTGCTACCGAGTCTTGAACCAGGTACAAGGCTTCGGATTTTTTATCAGCAGCATATTTCAAACCTGTCACAAAGTCTTGGGCCGTTACAGGAGCGTATTCTTCACCCTCATAAGTATACCATTTTGCATCCTTACGCAATTTGTAAGTATAGGTCAAACCGTCCTGAGAAACAGTCCAATCCTCTGCCAATGATGGAACATAGTTACCGTATTGGTCATTTTCCATCAACCCATCCACCAAATTGGTCACGATGTCATTGGTTGTTGCACGGTTTTCTGCAAGATAGTTCAAACTAGATGGATCGCTCGAATAAACATAGTTATATGTTTTAGTAGCGCTACTTGAATTTCCACATGCGCTCAGTAAGATACCTGCGCTTAACACGACACTTGCAAGTGTCAGATACTTGGCCTTAGACTTTTTCATTTCCAGAACCTCCTGTTTAAAAGTTTTGTCTTATTATACAGCTTTAGTTTTATTTAGTCAAGTAATTTCTGTCACAAAAGGTCGAAATTATATTATTTTCTCTACAAATTTTAGATTTTTATCTATTTCGTTAGAGATATGCAATGCGTAATGTAATATTTTTACCTCTTATTCTTAAGTGCTTTAAAAACTGCCTTATAATTCGGATATTCTCTTTGGCGGTGATTAATAACCAGTAAGACATAATTAAGTTCTTTAGAGCGTTTAGAAATGGAAGTTCATCAAAAATAAAATTGACGAGGCATCCCCCTTTTCAGACGCTATTTCAAACTTTTCTTAAATCTAAATCCTATATCAATAATATCTTTGAATCCCTTGGTTCCAATACCAAGTTGGAATCAATCAGTAAGAACATAAGATGTCTAGTATTTGATTTTCAAAACTTCAAAAATTTTAGAATGACGATTCTCGTCACTTTGAATGTTAAAAAAGAGAGAAAAGCAATCTGATTCTCTCTTATGCTTAATTAGATGTCACTCTCCACAGTTGACAAAGAACCAAAAACCCCAGATAGCCTTGAGCCATCCGGGGTTCTTGTTTTCATCGCTAAAATGATATCAGCAATTTCATTTTAATCGATTTCTGGGACTTAGTCTTCTAAATCCATCTCAGAAGCTGCTGATTTCTTCTTCTTGCCAAGAAGAGAGGCAGTTGCCAAGACAGCTACTCCTAATCCAAGACCAGCAAATTGGTTACTTGCAGTTCCTGTATTTGGAAGTTTTCTACCGTTTGAGCGTCCTGGTGCAGCAGGTTGTTGTGCAGGAGCTTGTGAGTGGTTCAAAGCGCTTGAGATTGAAGCACTGTCAGACAAGCTAGCTGAGGTGCTTACGCTGTCGCTCAAGCTTGTGCTTGTTGAAACTGATTCACTTGTGCTGATTGAAGCTGATTGGCTAGCTGATACAGATGCTGAAGCTGATTGGCTAGCTGAGTCATTGCTTGTGCTTGTTGAACCTGAACCGCTACCTGAGTTGTTACTTGCACTGATTGAAGCTGATTGGCTTGCAGATACTGATGCGCTAGTTGATTGGCTAGCTGATACAGATGCTGAAGCTGATTGACTTGCTGAGTCATTGCTTGTGCTTGTTGAACCTGAACCGCTACCTGAGTTGTTGCTTGCACTGATTGAGGCAGAAACGCTGTCACTCAAGCTTGCGCTTGTTGAGACTGACTCACTTGCGCTGATTGATGCTGAAGTACTATCGCTCAATGATACACTTACTGATTTGCTAAGTGAAACTGAGTCACTTGCACTTACAGATTCAAGGTAGCTAGGAAGGTTAAACTCTGGCTTAGATTCGCTTGTTGGATCACCCTTACTGTAGCTGAATGAGTTAGATTGTTGTGACGCACTTGTACTCAAACTGCTTGAAACGCTATTGCTAAGTGATGTAGATGTACTTACGCTGTTACTCAAGCTTGTGCTTGCTGATTCAGATGCACTGATTGAAACAGATACGCTGTTGTTCAAGTTTGTGCTTGCTAATACTGAAGCACTGATTGATGCAGACACGCTATTGCTCAAGCTTGTACTTGCTGATTCAGATGCACTGATTGATGCAGACACGCTGTTGCTCAAGCTTGTACTTGCTGATTCAGATGCACTGATTGATGCAGACACGCTGTTGCTCAAGCTTGTGCTTGCTGATTCAGATGCACTGATTGATGCAGACACGCTGTTGCTCAAGCTTGTGCTTGCTGATTGGCTTGCACTGATTGATGCACTTACGCTGTTGCTCAAGCTTGTGCTTGCTGATTGGCTAGCACTGATTGATGCAGACACGCTGTTGCTCAAGCTTGTGCTTGCTGATACTGAAGCACTGATTGAGGCAGACACGCTGTTGCTCATGCTTGTGCTTGCTGATACTGAAGCACTGATTGAAGCAGATACA
Source organism: Streptococcus oralis (assembly GCF_003943385.1). Classification (GTDB taxonomy): domain Bacteria; phylum Bacillota; class Bacilli; order Lactobacillales; family Streptococcaceae; genus Streptococcus; species Streptococcus oralis_CA. The sequence continues at coordinate 828 of NZ_RJPI01000005.1, read as the reverse complement.
CTGTTGCTCAAGCTTGTGCTTGCTGATTCAGATGCACTGATTGAGGCAGATACGCTGTTGCTCATGCTTGTGCTTGCTGATTGGCTAGCACTGATNGAGGCAGACACGCTGTTGCTCATGCTTGTGCTTGCTGATACTGAAGCACTGATTGAAGCAGACACACTGTTGCTCAAGCTTGTGCTTGCTGATTGGCTTGCACTGATTGAAGCAGACACGCTGTTGCTCAAGCTTGTGCTTGCTGATTGGCTTGCACTGATTGAAGCAGATACACTGTTGCTCATGCTTGTGCTTGCTGATTCAGATGCACTGATTGAAGCAGATACACTGTTGCTCAAGCTTGTGCTTGCTGATTCAGATGCACTGATTGAGGCAGATACGCTGTTGCTCAAGCTTGTGCTTGCTGATTGGCTAGCACTGATTGAAGCAGATACGCTGTTGCTCATGCTTGTGCTTGCTGATTGGCTAGCACTGATTGAGGCAGANACGCTGTTGCTCATGCTTGTGCTTGCTGATACTGAAGCACTGATTGAAGCAGACACNCTGTTGCTCAAGCTTGTGCTTGCTGATTNNNNTGCACTGATTGANGCAGANACGCTGTTGCTCATGCTTGTGCTTGCTGATTGGCTTGCACTGATTGAAGCAGATACACTGTTGCTCAAGCTTGTGCTTGCTGATTCAGATGCACTGATTGAAGCAGATACACTGTTGCTCAAGCTTGTGCTTGCTGATTGGCTAGCACTGATTGAGGCAGATACGCTGTTGCTCATGCTTGTGCTTGCTGATACTGAAGCACTGATTGAAGCAGACACGCTGTTGCTCAAGCTTGTG